>JAHIQT010000172.1 GCA_018903255.1 Bacillota bacterium
CCGTTAAAGCGGGCTTTTTTGCTGCCTTTGCATTTTAAGAATATAGCGATTACCAAAGACAAAGGCTATTGCCAGTATGAATAGGGCGATCGATGCAATAATAAATTTCATCAGTAAAGTGGACTCGACTGTCTGAAAGTTGATCATATTAAAAAGCAGCGGCGAGACAAACATCCCTAAATTGACAGCAGCGGTAAGTAGCGCGATGGCCGTTGGTTGCAAGCGATTCTCGACGACGTTGGCTGCGATATAAAATCCAGTTGGCATGACAAGACTAATCCCAAAACCGACCAGAATGGCCGAAACAAATAGACTGGGCAATGATCCGACTAAATAAATAAGACCCATACCCAAACCCACCGCAGCAATTCCAAAGGGAATTGTCCTGATTTTCAAGCGCTCCTTGATCTTGCCATAGCAGATCCCGGTGACCATTCCCGAAGCAGCAAGGGCGGTATTGATCATCCCGCTTAGGGTCGCATCACCATAGCCTTTACTAACGACGAGCAGGGCGATATTTGTCTGAAAAACGAAAAAGAAACTGCCAAACAAAAAGATGAAAAGTGCCATGAGATAGACACTGGCATTGAGTTTCTTAGCATTATCCGGATATTCAGAATGACTTTGCTTGACTGGCAGATCATGCGGGAGGTTTTTGATCACGATAAAAAGAATTGGTAAAAAGGCCAGGTAAACCAGATAGGCATGGTTCCACTTAAAATTGGCCAGCAGTCCCGAGGTGAACAGAAAGACCATGCTGCCACCGTTAAGAAAGGCCGATTGCAGTCCCATCATGGCACTACGTTCTTGCCCCCTAAAATAATCGGTAATCAAGGCCATGCTCAGTGTTGCGTTGAACCCTTGCGCCACCCCAATTAGAATACTCGCAAATAATAAGAAGCCCAGTCCCAATGGTCCCAGAATCAAAGCCATCAAGCCGCCGACTAATCCATTGCTAAGGCTAAAAATTACGAGACTCTTTTTTGATATCCGCATCGATGCTGGCCCGGCTGCAAAAGCAAAAATCAGACCCAGTAAGGCCGGCAGGGTTAACACCATCTGAATGAGGGATTCCGGGGCATCCGGAAAATGCAACCAAATATCGCCAAGAATAGCTGAAGCGGTCATTGAGATCATTAAGAGTGATGAGATTGATAAGATAGCCAGTTTTATTTTTTTTGTTTCCAATGGCAACTCCATTTTTCGAATTCGGCTTTGCTTTAACTGCCTGCGCTAATCTATTTCTTACCCTCGATGACAAGAAATATTGACAGACTCAAGCAACAACCAAACAATATTTTGATGAATATGTTTTTGAGATAATTGATCGAGCCAGAAAGAATCAGACTCACGCGGATCAATCACGTTTTTTAGGGAATTTATCAGCTTTTTGTACTAAAAAAGAGAGGAAATTTCCTCTCTTTCTAGATAGAAATAGTCACGGATTTGAATATTAATTAGTGATATTAATTTCTGATATTAATTTCTGAATTAATTTCTGATAATCTCAATCTTATAACCATCTGGATCGGTGATAAAATAGTAGCGGGGTTTGCCATCGCCACTGAGTCCTTTTGGCTGTGTCGGCTTAAAACCCTGTGCCTCGTGGGCTGCCCAGGAGGCCTCAAGATCATCGACTAAGACCGCTAAATGACCATAGGCAGACCCTAAATCATAGGGAGCCACCTGTCCATAGTTATAGGTTAGTTCTAGCTGGTGACCATTGGGGCTGCCATCACCTAAAAATACCAGGGTAAATTCATAGGTTGGTTCGTCGCGCCGCCTAACTTCCTCAAAGCCTAATGCTTCTTGATAAAACTTTAGCGATCGATCCAAATCAAGTACCCGAATCATTGTATGTGCCATTTTATAATTTCCCATAATAATCTCCTTTTAAGATAATTTTTTAAATTTTTGGCTGATTTTTAAACTAGCGGATTGAGCATCGTCTTGTAAAAGGCATAGGCCTTGGAAGATTTTCCGATGCAATAAGCGATATAGTGATCCAGCATATCGGTAATCTTTAGCGCCTCAGCCGGGTTGGCTTGACGATCTTTTAGGGCTTTGATTGGCTGTCTTAAAAAATCACCAAGCAGGTCAAGCATCGCGGGATTGAGCTTATAGAGATAGCCTTCTGTTTGTTCCCGGCAGCCGCTGCAAATGACGCCATTGTTTTCAATGCTAAAGAGGCTTAGGTCATGATCGCCCTGACAAACCATACATTTTTCTAAAACCGGCCGATAGCCCAAATAACTGATTAGTTTCATCTGAAAGCCGCCAACTAGAACCAGGTCGTTTTTGGCTTTTCCAGCAGACAGATAAAACAATACGTGGAGCAGCAGCTTTAAAATTTCTGGGCTTTTCTGGTAAAATTCGTAGCCATTATACATCAGATCCAGTAAGTAAGAAGCCAGAGCCATCTTGGTCAGGTCATTGCGCAAGGGATAAAAGGCCTCGATCAGATTGGACTGATTGATAATCCCAAAGTTCTTGCCGGGGTAATAGACAAATTCGCTGTAGGCAAAGATCTGGGTGCTGGCCAACAGGCCGCTTTTCTGACGGCGGACGCCGCGGGCAATACATTGAATCTTGCCTTCTTCCTCGGTGAAGATAGTCAAAATTTTATCTTGTTCTTTATAGGGCTGTTCTTTGATAACCAGTCCCTTTGTTTTAATCAGTGCCATTATGCTCCCAACTGAACAATTTATTCAAAATAGCCTAAATCTTTCAGGTCAAAATTCTTATCCCGCCAATCAGACCGCACCTTGACCCATAGCTGCAGATTAATTTGCGATTTCAGGAAAAACTCAATGTCTTTTCTGGCCTGGCTGCCAATCTTGGTCAGCATTGAGCCGCCCTTGCCGATTAGAATGCCCTTGTGGGTTTTGCGTTCGCAGAAAATGGTGGCCTCAATGTCAATAATATCCTTGCCTTTACGGGGTTTCATGGCGGTCACTTCGACAGCAATGCCATGGGGAACCTCGTCATTCAAGAGATTGAGCAGCTTCTCGCGGATCAGCTCCGAAACGATCCAGCGTTCCGACTGATCGATGATCATATCGACCGGGAAAAACATCGGTCCCGGCTTAAGTAGCTCGGTGATGATATCGAGCAGCTCTTTAACGCCATCGCCGGTAATCGCTGAAACCGGAATAATGGTCTTCAGGAAATCATATTTCTGATAGGCGGCAATGGTGATTAATAGGTCTTCCTTAGGCTGCAGATCGATTTTGTTAATGACTAAGACAACCGGTGTTTTACTGGCCGCCAGTTTTTCAAGAATATATTGGTCTCCCGGCCCGATTTTTGTTTCCGGCTCGACCAGATACAAGACCACATCAACATCAGAGATGGTGTTTTCGGCGGCTTTTTGCATATAGTCACCTAAGCGGTTTTTAGGACGGTGCATCCCTGGCGTATCGATAAAGACCATCTGAGCCTGTTCATCGGTGTAAATACAGCGGATGGCATTTCGGGTGGTCTGGGGTTTGGCCGAGGTGATCACCAGTTTTTCCCCCATGATATTATTAAGCAAGGTCGATTTTCCGACATTGGGACGACCGACAATGCTGATAAATCCGGATTTAAAGTTTTCGTTCATGATTCACATTCTTTCTCTGGTTAAAAAAACCAATTTATAATTTTTGGTAAAAAGATCATCAGACCGACACAAACCGACATGATCGCGGCCACCATCACGGCACCAGCAGCGGTGTCTTTGGCAACCTTGGCCAGATGGTGGTATTCTTCAGTATAGAGATCGACCAGGGTTTCGATGGCGGTGTTAATGATCTCCAGGATAAAAACAAAGCCGATCACAATCACCAGTGCCAGCCATTCATAATTTTCAATTCTAAATATAAACCCAAAGACTACCGCTAAAAATCCGACACCTAAGTGAATCCGCATGTGGGGCTGGGTTTTCAGGGTGTATAAAATACCTTCGATGGCAAAGGAAAAACTCTTTTTTAACTTGCGTCTGATCTTTCCCACCTCCTGTTTTCTATTCTGGCTTAAGCTAAAACAAATGGCCAACTTCCTGCTTGATCTAGTTGTTACTAAATCAGTTGCTAGTCGTCACCCATCATTTCTTTTTCGATCTGTCGCATCGCCGCTTTTTCGTCATCTGCCATATGGTCATAGCCCAGCAGATGGAGGACGCTATGCACGGACAGATAGCAAAGCTCGCGGGTCAGGCTGTTGCCGTATGCCTTGGCCTGACTTTCGGCTTGCTGGGTGCAGATAACGATATCGCCCAGCAATAAGGGCAGATAGGGGTTGTTTTTGATAATGGTTTGGCGATGATTGATAAAATCCTCATGCATCGGAAAAGACAGCACATCAGTGACCGCATCCTTGCCGCGATAGTCTTTGTTTAGCGTCCTAATTTCATCGGCACTGACAAATGAAAAACTGACTTCACACTCGACGCCAATTTCCTGATGGAGGAGGGTTCGCACCATCGCGTCTTCAATTTCCTCCAGGATCGGATCAGCTATTTCAACATTGCTGCGGTTATCATAAGCGACTACGAGCATCTTAATTCCTCACTGTTTTTTGTTTGTTTAGTTTTCTCTTTTGGGCTGCTTTAGCTTGGGCTTCAGTTCTGGCGGCAGCCCGCATGGCAGCCTTTTTATTGTCTGTCAAGGGGGTTTTTTCGGCAAGTAGCTCATAGGCGGGGGTTGACATATGGGAGAGCATCCCAAAACCATGACTATAATCAATGATCGTAACGCTGCCTAGTTTAACATCAAAATGCCATTTGCAGTCAAGCGGCAGATTTAGCATGTTCGTCAGCATGCTATGGATAGTGCCGCCATGGGCAATAATCAAGACTGTTTCTTCTTCTGCTAGTTCAGCCAAAAAGTTGGCACAAAGTTCATGGTATTCCCGTTGGCTCTGACCCTGGGGAACCAGATAATCATTATAGTTGGCCATCCAGTGATCCCATTCTTCGGGAAAAAGTTCAATACATTGATCGCGGGTTTTTCCTTCAAAAATACCAAAGTTAAACTCGCGCAGGCGGGGATCCACCTGGATCTCCTTACCGGTTAAGAGGCCAACTTCCTGGGCGATTTTTAGTGCCCGAGAAGTTGGGCTGGCATAGATTTTATCAAAGGCCAGCTTCTGATCCAGGACAATCAATTCTTTGATCAACAGTTCCTTCATCGCTACGCCCCGCGGGGTATAGTCCGATTCGGTGTGGCCATTGAGGAGGTGGCCCACATTGCCATAGGTCTCTACATGTCTTACGAGTACAAGTTTCATTTATTCTTCCTTACGTGATTTTTAATCTTTTCCTCTATTATAACTCATTTTAATCTGGGAAACCAAAATATTTTTGCCAATGACCAGCTTTTTAGTTATAATAAACAGAACAGCTATAACAAAATACCAATCAACAGAATACCTTAGAAAAGGAAGTCACCATGGAAAAAACTAAAAAACAATCGCTTTTGGCCGATCTGGGTCTGGTAGCGGTAGCCTTTGTCTGGGGCAGCGGCTTTGTCGCTTCAAAAAATGCCCTCGATTCAATGTCGCCGATGATGCTGATGGCCGTCAGATTTACGGTCGCCGCCCTCTTATCGGGGATTATCTTCCGCAAAAACTTAAAAAACATCCCTAAAGAAACGATTAAGGCAGGCTGCGTGATCGGATTCTTTTTATTCACGGCTTTTGCCGCTCAGATGATTGGCCTGCAATATATGCTGGCCGGAAAACAAGCCTTTCTTACCGCCACCAATGTTATTATGGTCCCTTTTATTTATTGGGCGGTAAAAAAACACCGGCCGGATCAATACAATTTTGCAGCGGCCTTTATTATGCTACTGGGTCTGGCACTGCTGACGATGGATTTTTCGGCCGGTTTTTCCTTTAATCTTGGCGATGGCTTAACCCTATTATGTGCTTTTTTGTATGCTTGTCACATTGTCGTGGTGGGAATTTACTCAAAACAACATGATCCGATTGCCCTGACCGTGATACAGCTTGCTTTTGCAGCTATCGTGTCCTTAGCCTACGTGCTTATTTTTGGCGAATTTACCCTGGCCATCCCGCTTCCTGGCCTCTTAAATGGACTCTATCTGGGGATGTTTTGCACCTTCCTGGCTTTTTTGGGACAGACGGTCGCTCAGAAATATACCAATGCAACCCATGCAGCGATTATCCTCAGTTTAGAGGCGGTATTTGGAAGCCTATTAGCGATTATTATCCTGGGTGATAATTTTACCTTCACGATGTTTCTGGGCTGTTTGGTTATTTTTCTGGGAATCCTCACTGCTGAAACCAAGTGGGCCTTTCTGCAAGCAATATTTCTTAAAGCAAAACCGGAAAATCCCGAAAAACTGCCTGAGCTTTAGCTTTTTCTTTACAGATTAATTGTCAATATGCTATGATTACCTCCAATTGCAAGAATATTTGCAGAGGAGGTTTTTTATTGAAAACTCAATTTAATATTGGAAATCTTGAATTTTCCAAACCGATCGTCCAGGGTGGCATGGGTATCGGTATTTCCCTTTCCAGCCTGGCCGGAACGGTTTCAAAGTTTGGCGGTCTGGGGGTTTTATCGGCAGTCGAAATGGGCGCTGACTACCCCAACTACCAGACCAACCCCAAAGCGGCTAATCGACAGGCGATGACCGATCACTTTAAACAGGCCAAAGCAATAGCTGGCAATCGTCCGATTGGAATTAATATTATGGTGGCTTTGACCGCCTACGAGCAACTGGTAAAGGATGCTGTCCAAACCGGATATGATATTATCTTTGCCGGCGCTGGTCTGCCGCTAACCCTACCCGAACTGACCCGACATTCTTTAACCAAGATCGCCCCGATTATTTCCTCTAAACGGGTCGCTAAACTGATTTTAAAACATTGGTGGCGTCACTACCAGGTCGCTCCTGATGCGATTGTCCTGGAAGGCCCGCTGGCTGGCGGTCACTTAGGCTTTAAAAATGAAGATCTCAGCCCGGAACGACTGGCACAACAAGCCTTGCCGGCGCTGATTCCCGGTGTCCTTGAAGAAATCAAGCCCTATGAAGATTTAGTCGGACGGCATATTCCCTTAATTGCCGGTGGCGGGATTACCACTGCAGCGGATCTCCGCGAAAGCCTGGCCGCTGGTGCCGATGCAGTACAGATCGGTTCGCGCTTCGTGGCAACCACTGAATGCGATGCTTCTCAAGCCTTTAAAGATGCGATGGTTGCGGCAACAAAAGCCGATATCGAAATCATTGTTAGTCCGGCCGGTTTGCCAGGACGGGCGATTCACAATCGCTTTTTGGAAGAGGTTAAAGCGGGGCTACGACAGCCTCAAAACTGTCCCATTAATTGTATTAAATCATGCGATTATAAGACCGCGCCCTACTGTATTGGCTTGGCACTGATTGCCGGCAAAGCGGGCGATTTAGAAAACGGCTATGTTTTTTGCGGTGCCAATGCCGACAAGATCACACAGATCACAACCGTGGAAGCCTTAATGGATGAATTAACCCAAGAATTGGATTAGTTAATTTTTAAGGATTCAAATTTTAAATTACTCAACTTCTTAAGTAGTCAATTGATGATCAAAAATTCTTAATACACCCTAAGAAAATAGTCCATTACCAAGCTTTTCTTGACAAATATTTTTTTAGCGCTATAATTAGTTAGACAATCTAATGATTATGGAGGTGACCCTTTGGACTCTTTTTCTTCCCAACTCAACGCCGTGCTAGTTGATACATTTAATAATATTTTAAAATTTGAAGAAAACTTACTCAAACAATCAACAAATATTGATTTATCAATCAACGAAATGCATCTGATTGAGCATGTGGGAAAAAATAAAAATGATGGCAGAACCATCAGTGATCTAGCCCAAAGTCTTAATATTACCCTCCCTTCGGTGACCGTAGCTATCAATAAATTGGTCAAAAAAGGGTATGTAAAGAAAGAAAAAAGCAATACCGATGGACGAATGGTATATGTCCGACTCACCGACAAGGGTTTGCGGATCGATAAAATTCACCAGTATTTTCATGAAAAAATGGTGAAAGATATTTCAAAAGAAATGACCGCTGAAGAAAAAGATGTTTTAATTCACGGTATGGAAAAATTAAATGGTTTTTTCAGAAAAAAATTATCAAGCTTATCTGACGAAAATGAAACGTCTGAGCCTTGATGCTTGGAGGAACAAATGTCCTTTACGATTATCGGTACCGGTGCTGGATTGCCAAAAACAATTCAGACCAATCAAGACCTCGCCCAGTTTCTAGATACATCTAACGATTGGATTGTTACTAGAACCGGCATTGAAGCGCGACATATCTGTGTGACGGAATCGATTTTGGATATCGCCCTGGAAGCCAGTGTCAATGCCCTGGAAAATGCTAAAATCAAAGCTCAAGAACTGGATCTGATTATCTGCCCCACCCTCGGTGGCGATACCGTCACCCCTTCCCTGGCTTGCCTGATTCAGGACCAGCTAGGGGCGACCTGCCCCAGTTTTGATCTTAATGCAGCCTGTTCTGGCTTTGTTTATGGACTAGATGTCGCTGACGCATATTTTTCCCGGAATAATGACATGAAAATTCTGGTCATTGCCGTGGACGCCATGTCCAAGCTGATCGACTGGCAGGATCGCGCGACTGCGGTACTTTTCGGCGACGGCGCCGGTGCGGCTGTGCTGGCCGGCGGTAACAGCCTAAAGGCGATCCAACTGACTGCCGTCGGCAATCAGCATGCCTTAAGTATTCCCTGGCCTAAGGGTAATCACCCGCTGACCAAAAACCGGTCAAAGCCAGAACCCTATCTGCTGATGGATGGCCCGGAAGTTTATCGTTTTGCCGTCGCAGCGATCTGCAATGACTTACGCGCAGTGACCAAAGCTGCTGGTATCGAACTGGCTGATGTCGATTATATCATTCCCCACCAGGCCAACCTGCGAATCATCGAAGGCGCGGCCAAACGTTTAAAAATCCCGCTCGACAAGTTTGTTATGCGGGTCAATGGTTGTGGCAATACCTCAGCCGCCAGTATCCCACTGGTTCTGGATGAACTAAACCGTAATGGCCAATTCAAATCTGGCACCCGGATAGCCTTAACCGCATTTGGCGGCGGGCTGACAACCGGCGCCTGTGTGATAGAATGGGCCTGATTGGCATCCGGCATAATTTGTAGTTAAAAAATTAAATCATAATTTATTTATAATCTTAGGAGGATTAATCAAATGGTATTAGACAAAGTAGTGGAAATTTTACGGAATTACAAAGACGAGCAGGATTTAGAAGTAACAGCAGATTCAACTTTTGAAGAGTTAGAACTGGATTCTCTGGATACCGTCGAACTGGTCATGGAAATTGAAGAAGCCTTTGATACCAGCATTGAAATGGATGGCGAAATTAAGACCATTGGTGATGTGGTAGCCTTGATCGAAAAAGCCATCGCTTAGGTGAAATAGGATGATTAAAACACCACTCTGCGATCTTTTAAACATTGAATTTCCGATTCTTCAAGGAGGAATGGCGTGGATATCCGATGCTCAGCTTGCCGCTGCCGTGTCAAATGCAGGTGGTTTAGGGATTATTTCATCAATGAACGCCGATGAAAATTGGCTGCGCAGTGAAATTCACAAGGCCAAAAGCCTAACCGATAAACCCTTTGGGGTCAATGTCATGCTGATGAACCCCCGCGTCGATCAAATTGCCCAGGTTCTGATTGACGAAAAGGTGGCAGTTGTCACAACCGGCGCCGGCAATCCTGGTAAGTTCATCAAGCTGTGGATTGCTGCCGGCATAAAGGTCATTCCAGTAGTGCCCTCGACCGGATTAGCCCGCTTTTCGGAACGGGCTGGCGCCACGGCAGTGATTGCCGAAGGCGGAGAATCGGGCGGTCATGTCGGCGAGATGTCGACAATGCCGCTAATTCCGCAGGTTTGTGATGTGGTTTCGATTCCGGTGATTGCCGCCGGTGGCATTGGTGATGGCCGCGGCATTGCCGCTGCCCTGATGCTGGGCGCAGTGGGGGTTCAACTGGGCACCCGCTTTCTAGTCGCCCACGAAACCAATATCCATGAAAATTATAAGGATAAAATTATCAAAGCCAAAGATATTGATACGACCCTGAGCGGCCGGTCATTGGGTCATCCGGTTCGTTCTTTAAAAACCACCTTTTCTAAAGACTTCATTAAAGCGGAAAATGACCCCACCACGCCGCCACAAGTCCTTGAAGAATACGGTCGGGGTGCCCTGCGCATTGCCGCTCAGGAAGGTGATTCTCAGAAAGGTTGCTTTATGGCAGGTCAGATTGCCGGCATGATCAAAGAAAAACAAAGCGTCAAGGAAATCATTTTAACACTGGCTCAAGAAACCGAAACAGTTTTAAAAGGAGGAACACAATGGCTAAAATAGCACTGCTCTTTCCCGGTCAGGGATCGCAGTTTGTCGGGATGGGCAAACCGCTTTATGAACTTTCTCCCACTGCCAAGGCCGTTTTCGATCAGATCGATGCCCTTCATCCGGGTACCTCAGCACTTTGCTTTGAGGGGCCAGCTGAAGCCCTCAATCAAACCCATAACACCCAACCCAGCATTTTTGCCGTCGAGCTGGCGGCGCTGGCAGCCTTACAACGGGTTGGGGTCCAAGCTCAGGGAATCGCCGGCTTCTCGCTCGGCGAGGTCACCGGTCTGGTGGCCGCTGGGATCCTTTCGATGGAAGACGGACTCAAGTTTGTCAAAAAACGTGGTCGCGCCATGGAAGAGGCGTCGCAGATGACACCGGCGTCGATGGTGGCGGTTTTAAAACTTGATAATGCCAAGGTCGAAGCACTCTGCAAGGAGTTTAACCAATGCTACCCGGTTAATTACAATTGTCCCGGGCAGCTGGTTGTCGCCCTGCTACGGGAAGATCAGGATGCCTTTTTAGGACGGGCGAAAGAACTGGGTGGTCGCGGCATTCCGCTGACCCTGTCGGGTGGCTTCCACTCGCCTTTTATGACCTATGCCACCAAGCAACTGGAGCAGAAGATCTATGAACTGACATTTTCGGCGGGAACCATCCCCCTCTATTCCAACGCATATGCAAAACCCTACCCCACTTCACCGGTTGATATCCGTAATTATATTCTCCATCAGATCAATCACCCGGTGCTATGGGAACAAACGATCCGCAATATGATCGATGACGGATTTACCACCTTTATTGAATGTGGCCCCGGTAAAACACTGAGCGGATTTATAAAGAAAATAGATAAATCGGTTACCTGTTATCACGTTGAAACAGTCCTAACGGATTATCTGCAAGCAAAAAATGCCGGAAAGGAATGGTCTTTTATATGTTAACAGGAAAAACCGCACTGGTTACTGGCGGTGCCAAAGGGATTGGCCGGGCGATTGCCCTAAAGATAGCCGCGGCGCATGGCAATGTGGCGATTATGTACCACGGTAGTCAGGAAAAAGCGCAAGAGACCATCACGCAACTGCAGGCGCTGGGGGTAAAAGCGCAGAGCTATCAATGTGATGTATCTAACTTCACGGCCACTAAAGCATTGGTCGCCCAGGTTATCAAAGATTTCGGTGGACTCGATATCCTGGTAAACAATGCCGGGATCACCAACGACAAGCTATTGATTGCCATGAAAGAAGAAGATTTTGACAGCGTCATTAATACCAACCTAAAAGGCGCCTTTAATATGACCAAACATGTCGGCTCCTACCTGCTTAAGCAGCGTAAAGGCCGAATTATCAATATCTCCTCTGTTTCAGGGCTAATGGGCAACGTCGGACAATGTAATTATGCCGCGGCTAAGGCGGGTCTGATCGGCCTGACCAAGTCGACTGCCAAAGAGATGGCCATCCGTGGGGTCACCTGCAACGCGATTGCCCCGGGTTTTATCGACACCGACATGACTAAAACATTAAAAACAGAAATTAAGGAAGAAATCCTCAAACAAATTCCCTTAAAACGTTTGGGACAGGCTGACGACATTGCCAATCTCTGCGTTTATTTAAGTAGCGATTTATCAGGCTATATTACAGGAGAAGTCATTAAAGTAGATGGCGGTCTC
>JAHIQT010000173.1 GCA_018903255.1 Bacillota bacterium
AAAAAAATTAAAGGTGTAAATGACCATAAAGGTGCAAATAAAAAGGATGATTTTTTTTAACATGTTATTCCTTACTGTTCGACGTAAGACAATCGATTTTGTTCAAATTGCTGGTAATCATAGGTTTTAGTCCAACCATCATAGTAGTCTGGTCGGTAGATCACATTGGTGGTTTGAGTCGCCAGTACAATAATGGGAATTTCCTGACTGATTTTGTCCTGAAGTGCCTTAAACATTTCTTTGCGTTTTTCCGGATCCATTTCCTTTAACTGATCTTCGGCTAATTGGGTAATTTCAGGATTATCCCAGCCAATCGGCCCCATTGAAGCCGGACTTTTTGCTTTGTTTTTGGAATTGGCCGAATAAATGGTTCGCAGGTAATCCGGTTCCCGACCCCAACCGCCATTGCCGACAATCGCCATCTCATAGTCGCCGCTATAGACCTTGTCATCACGAACCTGGGTATCATAGGCGGCAATTTCAACGCCAATTCCAATTTCTTCAAGGTTGAGCTTAACCAGTTCGGCAATTTTAACATCCGCACCGGAATTTCCCGCCGCAATCTTTACTTGAATATTTTTGTCTTTGAAAGCCGCCAGCGCCGCTTCTTTATTATAATCATAGGTTTTTACCTTATCACTAAAAAATAAGTTAGTTGGTGGGACATAGCCGGCACTACCAACCGCACCGCTGCCACGGAATACCTTATCAACAATACCCTGACGATCAATTCCCTGGTATAATGCCGCTCTCAGATTAAGATCATTGAAAACTGGGATTTTCTCAAAGTTGATCAAAATCCGGTATCCCATATCATTATCTTTGGTAATAATACCAATGCTATCGTCTTTTTCATATTTTTCCAGAACATCAACCGGTACGTCGCAGATATCGATTTCATTATTCTCAAAAGCCAGTAGCGGATCGCTGACCGGGACAAACTGGATTTTGTCAGCGGCCGGTTTGGCAATACTGTAGTCTTCATTCGCAATAAATTCATAACTTCCAGCCGCCGCATCATAGCTGCTAAATTTATAGGAACCAGACCCAATAAATGCCTCCGGGCTGTTAAAGGTCGCCGGATCAGCTACCTTTTCCCAGATGTGTTTCGGCAAAATCTGGAAGCTGCCCAGTTTGGCAATGGTTGTTGCCTGCGGTTTTTCAACGCTTATTTTTATAGTTCCCGGATCGACAATTTCATAGCTTTGAATCAGATTATTACTAATCGGGTTACTCACCGGAGGATGAGCCTTGTAATAGTCAATCGTAAAGGCTACGTCTGCACTAGTAAGCGGGGTTCCATCATGAAAAGCGGCGTCTTCTTTGAGCTTAAAGGTAAAGACATTACCTTCGACGCTCCACTCGGTGGCAAGCCAAGGAATGATCCCACTTTCATCTGCTTCCAACAGCGAATCAAAGATCAGTTTGGTTTTACCAACCCCCGGGCCGCGTCCGACATTGAGAAAGGGATTTGGAGAGCCCCAGTCGGTACCACCAGCCAGACGGATGACCTCGACATGATGATCTGTCGTTGCGGTGTCGGTACTATCTGAACTACATCCCGTGAAAAGTATTAGACTTACAAAAATAAGACTGCATATCAAAAGTGATTTCTTCATTTTTTTCTTTTCCTTTTCTAATTCAACTTTTTAAAAACCTCGGGTATAGTGGTTGAGACAATCAAGACAGATCTTTTTTCCGTTTTCCAGGCGAATCATATGCTCAGCAGTTTTTTCCCCACAGGCTTCACAGATATAGCTTTCAAAGATGCGAGCCTTTTCGGGCAGCTCATAACTGGGGGTCTTAAAATCAAAGATCTTAGTGGCATCGGCTTCATTAAGAATATAGGCTTCCATTTCATCACGACTCATTTCCGGCAGTGATTTTAAGACCAGCCGTAAGTTTTCACCGGTTGTCCGATTAAAAAAGGAAAACGCCTGCTTGCCGCGATTTCTAAAAATAAGATTACCTTTACCGGCACTGCAACCAAGAATAACTTGAACCCCATCAACACCGCAAGCATCATTTTCGCTGATCACAACCACTTCTTCATCTTCAGCAAAATTAATGTTAAGTGCTTTAATGGCTTCCTGGGAAGCCCGCACTCCAATTGCCAGTCCGGGACAGTGATGTCCGTGAAATTCGACACATTTTTTCCATAATTGTTCGTTTGTTTGTTGATTCATTTTTTTCTCCTCGTCCTTTAGAAAAATTTCAAAAAATAAAAGACCCGCAAAAACGAGTCTTCAGACACAAAGCTAATCTATCTTAAATAAAACATGCAAAAAAACACATCGATCATTTAAAAACAATTCTAATCCCTGTTTTCAAACAAGAATTATTAAGTTGTATATACATGTAATACTCTAACATGTAATCATTGAACAGTCAAATGCTAATTTCATAATTCAACTTATTTTGTTCCCGCCCTATTCCCAGTGGTCGGCCGGGAGTCTAAATCGTACGATCAAGCACTACTTATTTTTCTGCATAAGGCTGATCAAACCGTTTCTCATAGGCCTGATTGCGCTTTAGATTACTGTCCCAGTAAAGGTTGGTGATCCCCGTTTTTGCTAGTAGTGAAAAGACCATATTGCCGATTTTTGTGCCTTGTCGCTTCCCAGCCAAACGTTTTAGCAAATGTTTATCGAAAGGCTGATCACTTCTAAACTGCGCCATCAAAGCCCTCACAGCCTGCTGTTTTTTGCGATTCTGCTGCGGCGGCATCAAGCGAAACCCTTCACTCCCGGGGATCACAACGGTATCCACCAGCACAAAGCCCAGCTTTCTAGCAAGTATCTGATGATAGCGGGTAAGCACCTCAAGATGCACCGATTCGGGAAAGCCGGAATGAATGATAAAGGATACCTTCTTACCCGTCATCAATCCATCGCGAGTCGCCAATCGTTCAAAAAAAGCCTTGACGATCGCTGGCATCGCATCAACGTAAAGCGGATAGATAAAGACCATGTGATCATAGCTGGCTATGGTGTCCAGATACGCTTGATGTTTAGAGGCCTTCATCAGTAGAATCATTTTATCCTGATCGGTTGAAAACCATTTGGCAATGGTTGTGGAATTACTCTTTTCCCCTCTGGGCGAGCCATTACATATCAGCAAGTTCATAATCTGGCACTCCTTTCTCATCAAGTATTTTGAAGCTTTTTAATTCACTGCCAAAGTTCAACGCGACCCGTTTAAAATAATCTTCAATCAAATCGACTTCATCCCTTTCAACGGTATGATCAACGATCAGTCGGGTGTGAAGCAGCGGCGTGTTTTGATAGCGCGGGTAATGATGTGATTCGTTCTGGTAGACCCGAATATAGGGTAAAAAATTGGGGATCAGCCGATCCATGGTTTTTTTTAGGGTCGCTGTGACAAAGCCAAGCCGGACATTAGCTACAAAAACAAGATGATCAGTCTTGACAAAGCTTTTCAAAATGTCCTCTTGTTCATCTTTGATGCGGCATTTCCCCGGCGTTTTCAGCCAGCAATCCCAACAACCAAGACAATCGGCTATTCTTTTTTCGCGCAGTTTAAAATAATCAACCGTATCGCCTTTTTGACTGAGGCGTTCTAATTCCTGTTCCAGTTTTGTTTCCTGAGCCATTGTCAAGTCTTCTTGATCAAAACCATTTAGTACACATACTCGCATAATCACCTCACCTGTCTTCCATTTTTCATTGCTTCTATTTTACCCCAAAAAAGACACCATCGCTCAAATATTTCACATGACACGGGCTTCACAGATCGTGGACGTTTCGTCTATCAGATCAACGTCGCTAGTTGGCCTAATGCTTCACATAAGGTCGCTCGACTTTTCCGGGTGCTTGACTTCCTTTTGACACTAGCTCGATCGTTATCCCTTCCATCCGGTAACCCAAACCCTCTGTTCCCGCTGCTTCTCCATTCTTTGCCCAATCAAGCCAACCGATATTCTCAACATGAACCTGATAGTAAATATCAAAAAACTCGGCATCCGCCCCGGTTAGCTCAATTTTAATGGCTTCCAGGCGCAGCGCTTCCCCCGTCGTGCCGCTTAATCCTCCGTTCGCTACAAAATCCTGCCAGCCCTGATTTTCAACATGGGTTTGATAACGAACCCCAATATCGTAGCCGCTGCCATTGACATTGAGTTCAATGGCTTCTAATCGCAGTGATTCTCCGACGGTGCCACTGACTTCACTATTATTCACGATCGCCTGCCAGCCGTTATTTTGAACATGGGTACGATAAGAGAGGGTTAATGGCTCTTTCTGTCTGACCTGAGCCAAAGCTTGATCCAGTTGAATCAGGCCATAGCCGTAGTGATCGTCGCGGCCTGGTTCACCCAGATCGATAGCCGTTTCTTTTAAAACCGCCTCGACCTCAGCCGCCGAAAGCGTCGCATCCGCTGCCACCAGAACCGCACCGGCACCAGCTACAACAGGACATGAAAGGGATGTCCCGGACTCCGTGATATAATCATCCTGAGCCCACAGGGTCGTGGCCTCAACCCCTGGCGCGCAAAGATCAACCATTTCATTATACTGGGAAAAGTCGCCAATCATATTATTACGATCGGTGGCACCAACCGAGATGACATTGTCATAGGCCGAAGGAATCGTAATTTTGCCAGCATTTTCGGGATCGGCCCCATCATTTCCAGAAGCCGCCACTAAAATTTTTCCCATGCTGGCCGCATAGGCGATGGCAGTCTCTAGAACCGGCGACACCTCATATCCCGCGAAGCTCATATTGATAACCCGCACCTCGGGTCGATTGGCGGCATGATAAAGGGCGGCACAGGCATAACCCAGATTGGCCTCGTAATCATCTACCGTTTCTCCACCAACCCGGTAGGGGGCGATTTTAATATCGGCGGTGCCGGCCACTCCGGCGATGCCAATCTCATTATTGGCAATCGCTGCAATACAGCCACTGATCGCGGTGCCATGGCCAACCTCATCGACCGTCTCCGTTTGTCCGGTGACATAATCATAACCATCGACGGACTTGCCAATGATATCCGGGTGGTTGGAGTTAAGGCCGGTATCAAGGACTGCCACGACGACAGACTCTTGATTGTTAACCTGATCCCAGGTCTTATCGGCGCCGATCGCTTCAAATTGCCAGGCTTGCGCTAACATTGGATCATTCGGCAGGCTCGCAAATTTGAGGTAAGTATTTTTTTGAGCGGCCAGCACATGGGGATTCTTTAACAACTCTACCACCAGTCCATCAACCTGACTGCCATCCTTGACCTTGATGATATCAACCTGATCACTTAGTTTTTCGCCGGCTTCGATCTGATTCGTGGTCAGCCCCAGATCTTTAATCCCGCCTTGATTTTGATAAATTATAACGATTTGGTCATCAATCTTAGCATCATGATCCAAGTCTTTAACTTGATGATAACTCAGGATATCTTGATTGGCGGCAACCGCTCCGATTGGTAAAGCGGAAAAGATTAACAGCACTATCAGCAAAATAATACGCTTCTTAAATTTCATCATATACCTTCTTCTAAATTTTTCTTATGACTCGAGATTGTGTGAAGCTATGATCATCGCTGCAATCAACCGCAAGTCATTTTTTTATCAAATTAACTTGACCTGTCTGGATCAAGGTGATAAATTCTATTTATAAAATTAGTGGTAATTGCGAATGTGTCCTAATCTTTGTGCGCAGCTTTGAGGTTTAACCATTCTACAATTACCAGAAAAATTATTGGAGGTAACCTATGGAATGGAGTCAATCTTTTGAACAGGATCATGAGCCAACACTCGCCGAGATGATCAGTTTCGTCAATAACCCCCTCTGGGTTTCTTTGCAAAGCTTTATTGAAAGCATTTATCACATCAAACCGATCATGAATTACAGCCGCTGTTCCGCCCAGCGCGGCTGGAATCTGAAGTACCGGAAAAGCAGCAAATCCCTTTGTGTGCTCTATCCAATGGATGGTTATTTTATCGCGCTGGTGGTGATTGGAAACAAGGAGCTCAACGAAGCCGAAGCCTATCTTCCCCAGGCCAGCCCAGAAATTCAAGATTTATTTGCCCGAACCCCCTTTGCTGCCGGCGGCCGATGGCTGATGATTCCCGTGACCTCTGAACGGATTCTGGAAGATGTGAAAAATCTCATTCAAATCCGTGTCCAGCCCAAGCAATGATACAAATTCTCTAAATCATTTGCTAAATAAACAATAATAAGCTTACTGCCATCACGATCATTCCGGCAACAAGTCCATAAATCGATAAATGATGTTCGCCGTACTCTCTTGCCGAAGGAAGCAATTCATCTAATGAGATGAACACCATTATCCCGGCTACAATAGCAAATACAATCCCCATCACCGTTTCCGTCAAATACGGCATTAATAGTAAATAGCCGACCAATGCCCCTAGTGGCTCTGAAAGCCCGGATAAGAAAGAGTAGAAAAAAGCCTTCTTTTTGCTTCCGGTTGCATAGTATATCGGAACGGATACCGCAATTCCTTCCGGAATATTATGTATGGCAATCGCAACCGCAATCGGGATGGCAACATTAGGTTCATGAAGCGCGGCAATAAAAGTAGCTAAACCTTCGGGGAAATTGTGAATGGCTATCGCCAGTGCTGTAAACATCCCCATTCTTAGCAGCTTATGATTTTTTTTGGCTTCTTCGCGCTTTTCTATTTGTTCCTGGTGATGGGTATCGGTTGGGTGGTCACTATTGAGCTCTTCGATGCTGTGTAACTCGTGGGGGTTTTCCGAGCTGGGGATCAGTTTATCAATAATTGCAATGATCAGCATACCTCCAAAAAAGGCGATAACGGTAACCCAGGAACCGGTTTTAAGACCAAGTTCACTAATTAAGCTATCTTGTGCCTTGAAAAATATTTCAATCATCGACACATAAATCATAACCCCCGCTGAAAAACCAAGACTTATTGCTAAAAATTTAGTATTGGTTTTCTTGGTAAAAAAAGCCAAAGCACTGCCGATACCAGTACATAAGCCAGCAAACGTTGTTAGCATAAAAGCAAATAATACATTATTCATGGGAACCTCCGTCAGTTTATTTGTGTTGAGATTACAACTGCGCTCCGATTACAAAAGATCCCTGTGTTTCGCAGTTGTTAATTTAAACGTATTATACCTGATATTCTCTCACTTAACAACAAAAAGCGCGGTGGTTCTCCAAAGGGTCAACACGCCAAAACCACGCAAAAAAAAACAGCCCTAATCGGCTGCGTCGTAACATTTTTATTGATTTTTTTACTAATTTTTGAAATGGCGGAGAGAGAGGGATTCGAACCCTCGGTACGCTTACACGTACACACGCTTTCCAGGCGTGCTCCTTCGACCACTCAGACATCTCTCCTCAGGTAGAGCAAAAAACTATTCAAATTTTTCATGCTTACTGATTATACGGCAGCGCGTGATAAAAGTCAATCTTTTCTTTGTCAAACCCCTTTGATACTACGCCAGTTCGTTTAAAAAGCCATCGGACTTAACTCCAATGGCTTTTTTTTATTTTAACTGCGCTCTAATAACTGGGCTGTCTTAACTGGGAAGATTTTTAATCATATTGATAAATTCACGTTTTATTTCTGGATCAAAATGCCCTTCGATTTTTTCCAGATGGGTCAGCGGATGCTGATTTAGCGCTTGGGCTTCGCCTTCCGATGAGGTCAACCGGTCATAGTAGCTGGCAACCGCGACCACCCTTGCCAGAAAAGGAATTTCTTCGCCTTTTAGTCCCTTGGGATAGCCACTGCCGTCCCATCTTTCGTGATGGTGGAGCACCGCATCCGCCAGCGACATCGTATCATCGAAGGCATTGAGAATCCGATAACCCATAATCGGATGCTTCTTGATTTCTGATATTTCTTCCTCAGTGCGTTCACTGTTCGCTTCCAACAAATCCTTATGCAAGACAATCTTGCCAATGTCATGGAAATAACCGGCCAATTTGAGCCGTCTGATTTTGACATGGGGGAGTTCCATAGTTACCCCTAGATCATGACACCATTTACTGACTCGTTGGGCATGTTCCTCTTCCTGAGGACTATCGCTTTGCAGAGTCGTAATAATTGAATCGAGGGTGGCGCTTTTAAAATCATCCCGTTCCAGAATCTTGGCGGCATACATTTTTTCTTCAGCGGACTCCAGGCATTCCATAATGCTCTGCGCCATCGCTGTTTTGACATCACAGCCCAGCGAAATATTCCCTTTAATGACCTTTACCCCATCTCGGGCAAACTCGGTTTTGATCCGCTTTTTAATCAGTCTCGCCTGTTCAATGGTAGTTTTAGGCAACAGGATGACAAACTCATCGCCACCCCAGCGGGCGATAATATCATCCGCCCGACAGGTTCTGCGCATCACATCGGCGATTTTTTTTAAGAATACATCGCCATGGGCATGCCCAAAAATATCATTGGTCAATTTTAAACCGTTGACATCGCCCATGATAATCGCAATCGGCAGGTTTCTTTCAGTGTCCAGTCGTAGTAATTCTTCTTCTAGAAAGCGGCGGTTATAAAGCCCGGTCAAGGCATCGTGAAAGCTTAAATACTCAATTTCTTTACGTTGCTGATTCTTCTCAGAAACATCCCGGAACACCAGCACAATACCAACGGTTTCGCCCTTTTCATTCTTAATTGGTGCGGCACTGTCTTCAAGACAAAAGACCGATCCGTCTTTTGCCGTCAACACTGCATGATTTTTAAGTTCCTGGGTCTGATCGGTCGCCATTGCCGTGATGATCGGATCCTCAATCTTGCTACGGCGGTCTTCATGCGACAAAACAAAAACCTCGGTATATTGTTTTCCTCGCGCTTCTTCATTAGTCCAACCGGTCAGCTGCTGAGCCACCTTATTGAGCATTTCAATTTTGCCGGTGGGATCAACCACCATCACCCCATCGCCTATCGAAATTAGCGTCTGAAAATATTTACTGCGCTCTTCAAACAGTTTTTTTTGAATAATCCGTCTTTCCTGATTGGTTAGCACCCCGTTCATCAGCACCGTCATTTCATCGACATCATTGTCGTTATAGCCCTCTGCGTTACCAGCAAAACAAACAACAGCTTTGATTTTCTCATCAATAAAAATCGGGATGGCTGTAAAGTTACCGGCAATTATCCGACCCCCGGGATGTGTCTGCTCAGCGGTCACCTCAGTGCCATCCATATTCATAACAATCGGCTTCCGCTGGCGGACTGCTTCACCCCACACCCCGGTCTCTTCCAATCGGTAGGTCAGCTGCGGTGCTACCATGTCCACACCGCTAAGCAATCCTTTTGACCAGACCTTCAGGGTGAATTCCTGTTTTTTTTCATTATAGAAGCAGATATAACCGATCTTACTTTCGGTTAGCTTGAGGGCTTCGTGCAACACATATTCCAACTGTTTTTTATCATTTCTAAAATTTTTACTTAATACATTAACTAGAATCTTATTTCGAAAAAGCACCCGCTCCTGTTTTCTAATCAGTTTTTCCTCATCTGTAAGTTCCCGGATAAAAGCCCCTACCCCGGTTTGGTTTTCGCTTAATTTCACCGGAAATTTTTTCATCTTATAAATGCGGTTTTTATGCTTTTCTTCATATGCAATGATCGCCTTGTGCTCAATAACCTGGCGATCCGTTTTTATCATCGCCGGACCAAAGGGGCCTGCCTTCAGGGCTAAATCCTCCTGACCGATGATCTCCTGAACCGACTTCTGATAATGAGGTTCTGCAGCTTTGTTAATGAACAGATAATTCAGATCATCATCTTTTAAATAGACAACTGTTTCAACTGCATCGATAAAGGCATCGCGGACATCCTCAACATTTTTTGTCAGCATTTTTTGATTTATCAGTTTTTTGTTGCTTTGGACTAAAAACACAGCAAGAATCACGACTGCACTCATTAGTCCAACGATCAGTAGTATACACGCCGCTACTGGTTCCATTCTTTTAGCTCCTCTTCCAACCTACTATACCCATGCTAAGATCATATAAAAAGCGCTAAACTGATTATTTAGCATTTGTAAAGGTTTGCTTTTTGCTTTTGATCTCATTATTATATAACAAAATTAAATATATTCCTATTTTTTTATATCAAAAATCGTT
>JAHIQT010000174.1 GCA_018903255.1 Bacillota bacterium
AACTGAAAAAAGCGATCGCTTCGATGCTTTATCCGGAAACCCGAGAAAAAAAGGTCAAGCACTTTATGTCCCGAACGGATCAGCGTAAACCCCTGGTGCTGGCGGTCGAAGACAACTCCGATAATATGATTACGGTAAAGGCCTTGCTGAGCGATCATTTTAGGGTGCTAGAGGCGGCTGACGGATCAGCGAGTATTGAACTGGCAAAACAGTATCGGCCAGACTTGATCCTGATGGATATTGCCCTTCCGGGAATTGATGGCCTTGAGGCTTTTGAAAGGATTAAAAGGCTCCCCGGCCTGGAAAATGTCCCTGTCATTGCATTGACCGCCAGTGCCATGACCGAGGATCGAGAAGCAATTTTGAGTCAGGGGTTTGACGCCTTCATCGCCAAACCCATTATCGAACGGGAGTTTTTAAAAGTAATTCACGAGGTGCTCTATGGAAAATAGATCATTAAAATTTTTAGCAATCGATGATAATCAAGATAATCTGATCACCCTGCGGGCGCTGATAAGGGAAGCCTTTCCCGAAGCGCAGGTTTACACTGCCACTAATGGTATCAAGGGAATAGCGATCGCCAGGGAAGAAGATCCGGATGTGATTTTGCTAGATATTGTGATGCCGGGAATGGATGGATTTGAGGTGTGTCAGAAATTGAAGGCGGAAGAATCGACAAAAGAAATTCCGGTGGTCTTTGTAACGGCCATCAAGGGCGATCGGGAACATCGCATTTTAGCGCTTGAATCGGGAGCGGAAGCTTTTTTGGCCAAACCGATTGATGAATCGGAGCTTACAGCACAGATCAGGGCGATGGTAAAAATTAAAGCGGCTAATCGCCAAAAGCAAGATGAACAGGGTCGGTTGGCCCTGATGGTGGCTGAAAAAACGGCAGAATTAGAAAAAGCTCATTCGCAAACCATCCAACTGCTAGAAAGTCTCAAGGTCAGTGAAGAAAAGAACCGTCGGCTGATAACCCAAATGGAACAGGGTCTGGCGGTCCATGAGTTGCTAATCGATGGTGCAGGGAAAGCTCTTGACTGTAACTTTTTGTATGTGAATGCCAGCTTTGAGCGGTTGACTAACTTAAAGAGTCGGGAAGTTCTCGGAAAAACCCTGACTGAGATCATGCCGGATTCAAAAGATTTTCTGGTTGAAAAATATGCGCAATTAATAGCGACAAGAGAGTCAGTACGCTATGAAAAGTATTTTAAGCAGTTTGAAAAATATTTTGAAGTGGTGGCCTATTCGCCCGAGCCCCAACAGGTAGCGGTCATTATTTCTGATATTACTGAACGAAAGCAAACCGAGGAACGGATTCGCTATTTAAGTAATCATGATTATCTGACCGGAGTTTTCAACCGACGCTATTACGAAGAGGCTTTAGCCAGCATTGATACTGAAGATAACCTGCCCTTGAGTCTGGTTATTTCCGATGTCAATGGACTAAAGCTGGTGAATGAATCATTTGGACATGCGGTGGGAGATGAACTCCTCAAAAAAGTAGCCGGAGTAATCCGAGAAGCATGTCGTGAGCAGGACGTGGTAGCCCGGCTCAGTGGTGATGAGTTTGTTATTCTGCTGCCGAAGACCGATGAAATGCAGGCCGCGAAAATGGTAAGACAGATGAGAGGCGCCGCTCAGCAACAGTCGGTCGGGGCGATTGATTTCTCGATTTCCTTCGGCTATGAAACCAAAACGATGAGCGATCAAAATATCCAGGAAGTGTTAAAAAACGCCGAAGATAATATGTATCGGCATAAGCTTTATGAAAGCGCCAGCATCAAGAACAAGACCATCGATTTAATTATGAATACCCTTTATGAAAAAAGTAGTCGCGAAATGCTGCACTCGAAAAGAGTCAGCGACATCTGCGAAAAAATTGCCGCGAAAATGAATTTTGACCAGGATGACATCAGCCAGGTCAAGGCTGCCGGATTAATTCATGATATCGGAAAAATGGGGATTGATGAAAAGATCCTTAATAAGCCCGGTGGACTGGATCCCGATGAATGGAAAAAAATTCAGCGCCATCCGGAGATTGGGTATCGGATTTTAAGCTCCTCCAGCGAATTTTCAGAATTGGCACGATATGTGCTGGAGCATCAGGAACGGTGGGATGGAAAAGGTTATCCGAAACAGTTGATTGGGAATGAAATATCTATCCAGGCTAGAATTATTGGCGTCGCTGATGCCTATGATGCGATGACCTGTGATCGGGCTTATCGGAAGGGGCTGAGTGTGGCAGAAGCGGTAGATGAAATAAGAAAATGTGCCGGCACCCAGTTTGATCCGCATGTGGCTCGTGTATTTATTGAAAAGGTACTGACCGAAATTTAAAAAATCTAAGAAAGAAAGTAAGACATTGAAAAATAACCAAGAAAACAGAATCGAAGCAGCAATTCAGGCATTAATTATCGGCAACCAAAGATTTTTGAGCACCAAAGAAGAGGGCTATAGCCACCAGGCGATCAAGACGATCGTGGCCGAAAATGGCCAGAACCCCTACGCTGTGGTGATCACCTGTTCGGATTCCCGGGTTCCCCCGGAACATATTTTTTCGGCTGGAATCGGCGACCTCTTTGTCATTCGCACCGCTGGTAATGTGATCGGTGATTTTGAATTAGGCAGTATTGAATACGCCGTGGGACATTTGGGAACAGCGGTGGTTTTAATATTGGGGCACAATCACTGTGGGGCAGTGGCGGCAGCGATGGAAGGTCATGGTGGGGGTCATACCCAAAAGATACTCGATGAAATAATGCCCGCTATTTCAGGCGAAAAAGATGCGGGAAAATGCGAAAATTTAAACATTGAACATGGTTTTTGCAGAATTAATGAGAGTCAACTGATCAGGGATCTTATTAACAAAGGTCAAGTAAAGGTTATTTCCGGAAAATATGATATCGAAACCGGCGTGGTGGAATTTTTTCAGTAGAGCTGTTGTAAATCATAAAAGTGCTTTGCTGTTAAGACCGCTAAGACATCAAGTTAAATGACATCAAGTTAATTGGAGTGAAGTTAATGGGATGAGATTAAAAGGGTATTAAGTGAGATTGCACAAAGATGAAAGGGGATTAATATGAAACGAAGACTAGCAGTTTTGGTCGGTGTGCTTGGTATGGCGGCATTACTATTGATGGGAGCGGGCTGTAAAAAAACGGACATATCAAAACCGGATGCGGAGGTACTTAATGCTTTTGATGCTGACATGGTTGAAAAAAGCAATGATTTCGGATTCAATCTCTATAAAAATCTGGCCTTGGAAAATGAAAACATGATGATTTCTCCGGTGAGTGTATCGCTGGCAATGGAGATGGCCTACAATGGCGCCGCCGGAGCGACCCGCGAGGCGATGGCAAAGGCACTAAACATTCAGGGCATTGATGTTGAGCAACTCAACAAAAACAACCGCGCGCTGATTTATTTTTTAACGACAGCCGCCCCTGAAGTAAACCTGAACATTGCCAATTCGATCTGGATGGTTGAGGATTTTAAATTTTCGGAAGTCTTTTTAGAGACGGTTCAAGATAGCTATCAGGCCGAAGCAAAAAAGCTCGATTTTACTGATCCCAAATCGGCAGAGGTGATTAACAAATGGGTAAAAGATCAAACCCAGGGAACCATCGATCAGATTGTCACCCCGCCAATTGACCCGGAAACGATCATGTTTCTGATTAATGCTGTTTATTTTAAGGGCGCCTGGACCAGTCCTTTTGAAAAGGAACTGACCACCGATCAGCCTTTTAAACTGGCCGATGGGCAGACTGTGACAGTACCGACAATGTACCAGAGTGGTTCCTTTGACTATTTAAAATCAGCCGATTTTCAGGCGCTACGGCTTCCCTACGGTGAAGATGAGCAGATTGCAATGATGCTTTTTTTACCCAATGAAGGGGTCAGCCTGGAGGAATTCCAGAAACAGCTCAATGGCGATAATTGGTCAAAATGGATCAGTCTTTTTGAACAAAAGGAGGGCAGCCTGATGCTTCCGAAGTTCACCATGGCATATGAAAAATCATTAAACCAGCCATTAACGGAGCTGGGGATGGGAAACGCCTTTGACGCTGGAAAAGCTGATTTTTCGGGGCTGGCTGAGGACGGTACGGCGGGGAATATTTATATCAGCGAGGTCAAGCATAAAACCTTTATTGAGGTCGATGAGGTCGGGACCGAGGCGGCTGCCGTGACATCCGTGGAAGTTGGCGTCACCAGTATGCCGGCTTACGACTTCGAACTCAACTTTGACCGACCCTTTTTCTACGCCATTCAGGACAGCGAAAGCGGAGCGATCATCTTTATCGGAGCGGTTTTTGACCCAAGCTAGTAATTGATTAAATGTCCGGGGTTGTTTCGACTGACAGCACCGGATATTTTTTCTTTGAATTTTTTAAGATTAGCTTCGATATTGTCGGATAATGCGATAAAAACATTGAATTTTTGGCCATGAAAAAGTAAACTTATTGACGTGAGTTGAAGATTGTTTCAGTCAGTATGATCAGAGTGTGACTCATTCCGGAACAAAAGGACTTAAAATTACAGGCAAGAAGAGAGGGTAAGATGGGATTTTTAGAGATTTTAAAGGTAATCTTTCTGGGGATTGTCGAAGGCATCACCGAGTGGTTGCCGATTAGCAGTACCGGACATATGATTTTGGTCGATCAATTCATCAAGTTAAATGTGTCAGCAGCGTTTATGGAGATGTTCCTGGTGGTCATTCAATTAGGGGCAATTCTGGCAGTTGTCTATATCTATTGGCATAAATTGTTGCCATTTACATTTCGAAACAAAAAAATTATAATTAAGAAAAATATCGTCACGCTATGGGGGAAAATTCTGGTAGCGTGTATTCCAGCAGCGATTATTGGTCTGGCATTCGATGATATCATTAATGCAGTGTTTTATAATTATCAAACAGTTGCATTGATGTTAATATTTTATGGGGTGCTCTTTATCCTGGTTGAAAATTACAATAAGAATAGAAAGCCGGAAACGAAAAAACTTTCTCAAATCACCTATAAAACAGCATTAATGATTGGCGTCTTTCAAGTTTTAGCGCTAATTCCCGGAACATCACGATCCGGAGCGACAATCATTGGCGGTATGATTGTTGGAACCACCCGAACGGTGGCAGCAGAGTTTACGTTTTTTCTGGCGATCCCAGTTATGTTTGGGGCAAGTCTCTTAAAACTGCTTAAATTTGGCCTCGTCTTTACCCTCTGGGAAGCGGTTATTTTATTAGTTGGGATGGTATCCGCTTTTATTACCTCGGTATTTGCGATTAAGTTTTTAATGAGTTATATTAAAAAGCACGACTTTAAGGTCTTTGGCTGGTATCGGATCGCATTAGGGGTCATTGTATTACTGTATTTCTTTATCACTGGTAATTAGGCTGACTTTAAATTTCACTTGATATTGAAAGGAAGAAAAAATGATTAAAGTTGATCAGGAAAAATGTATTGGCTGTGGCGCATGTGTTGAGGATTGTTTCCCCAATGATATAGTTTTAAAAGAGGACAAGGCTGCACCACTCAATCGAACATGCATAAAGTGCGGACACTGCATTGCCATCTGCCCGGTTAATGCGGTGAGTATAAGCGATTATAGTATGGCAGAGGTTAAAGAATATCAGGCTGACAGCTTTGATATCACAGCGGATAACCTGCTGAATTATATTAAGTTCAGACGTTCGGTTCGTCAGTTTACAGATCAAGCCATTGAGAAGGAAAAAATTGAACAGATTATCGAAGCTGGGCGCTTTACCCCAACCGGGAGCAATAGTCAGAATGTTTCATATATTGTGGTTCAGGATGAGATACAGAAGCTGACCGAACTGGGACTTGAAGGCCTGAATAAATTGGGAGAAAATATTTTAGAAGATAAACAAAACAAAAACACATTATTTAAATATTATGCAAAACGCTGGATCAAAATGTATCAAGATTATTTGGCTGATCCGGAATTACCGACAAGCCTTTTTTTCAAAGCTAAGGGCTTGATTTTAGTGGTTTCTGATGCTCCGATAAATGGTGGATTAGCGGCCAACTCGATGGAATTGATGACCCATGCCCAGGGATTGGGAATGTTTTACAGTGGTTTCTTTGTAAGGGCAGCCTATGGCAATCCCAAAATCAAAGCCTTTTTGGATATTGATGAAAGCAAAGAGGTAATCGCCTGTCTGGTGATAGGATATCCCGATGTTAAATATCAAAGAACCGTACCCCGAAAAAAACCGCAAGTGTCCTGGCGATAAGGTTATCAACCTGATTGTAACACAGTTTAAACACGAGGTGAAAAATGGCGTATCTTGAATTTTCAAATATTCAGTTAAACTATCAGCAACAAACTATTTTTTCAGACTTTAATTTAAAAATTGAGCGAAACGAAAAAACCCTTTTTTGTGCCCCCTCGGGGCGGGGAAAGACCAGTCTGGTAAAAATGCTGCTGGGGTTTGTGGTTCCTGATCGCGGTGAAATTCTAGTTGATGGGATCACATTGACGGGGGAAACGGTGAACCAGATTCGCAGCAAAATTTCCTATGTCAGTCAGGATACCGATATCCCCAAGGGAATCGTCAGAGATGTGTTTGAAGGCGTATTTAAGTTTGAGGCAAACCGGCATTTAAGCTATAATCCCGATATCTTGAAAAATTACTGGCTCGATGTCATGTCGCTGCCAAAAGATACCCTGGAAAAAAATGTCGAAACCCTTTCCGGCGGTGAACGCCAGCGACTGGCATTGATTCTCGGCATTCTGCTGGATCGGGAGATCTGGATTCTGGATGAAATTACCACCGGTTTGGATCTTGAACTTAAAACAAAAATGGTCGATTTAATACTCGGCTACGACAAAACCATTTTAGTGGTTTCCCATGACGACGTTTATCAAAATCGTGGACTGAGGGAGGTGATCTGGTAATGGGTGTTCAGGAAATACCTTTTTATACCCCCTTATATCTGCTGATCTTTGTTGTGCCAATGGCGATTATCAACTATAAACTGGGGATTGGACTCAATAAGCGGATTATCTATGCCCTCTTTCGGATGACCATTCAGTTGGTTCTGGTAGGCTTTTTTCTGCAGTATATCTTCTTATTCAATAACCTCTGGGTTAATTCAGCCTATGTTATCTTTATGATTGGGGCGGCCGCTTTATCGACCGTAAAAACCTGTGGCTTGACGATCAAAAATCAGTTTTTGCCGATTGTGATTGGGTTTGGTTTTCCCAATCTGGTGATGATTCTCTTTATCAATCAATTTGTCATTGGCCTTTCAAATATTTTTGACGCTCAGTACTATATCCCGCTGATGGGGATGCTCTTAGGTAACAGTCTTAGCGGAAACATTATCGGGATTAATACCTTTTATAGCGGGTTAAAGCAAAATGAACGAGAGTACCAGTATCGGCTGGCCTTGTCAGGCAATCAGTGGGAATCGACCCTGCCCTGGTACAAAGAGGCGATTACTGGCTGCATGAATCCGATTATTGCTTCGACCGAAACGATTGGGCTGGTCTCCCTGCCAGGGATGATGACCGGTCAGATTCTTGGCGGTTCGATGCCAATGACAGCGATATTTTATCAAATTGTGATCATGGGTGCGATTTTGATCTCCCGTTATTTCGGGATTCACTTCTCGATTCTGTTAACCCGCAAGAAGGCCTTTGACGACTACGATCGCTTAAGCCTCTAGATTTAGCACAAAAAATTCCCGTTAGTCAAATAATTAGTTCATTTATTTCCACCACGCTTCGTGATAGAATCAAAAGTATCGAATTGATGCAAAAAATCGCGAGGTAGCCGATGTCCTATAAAGATTTAACACCCAGTAGAGTCATTGAATATATAAAAACATCCACCGGGATTTTTCCGGTCGGAGCCAGGCTTGAGGTTTATGAGATTGGCGGTGGCGAGGACGACGGAGATGGTTTTGTCAACCATATTTACCGCGTTTGGGATGAAAGCGGAAAGTCGGTCATTCTTAAGCAGGCCAAACCCTATCTAAAGCTTTTTGGTGAAGTGGCACCCCTAACGACCAAACGCAACCAGCTTGAGTCCGAAATTATCAAACTGAGAGCGGCGATTACCCCAGACTACCTGCCGGAAATGTATCATCTTGATCCCGACAATAATCTTTTTATTTATGAAGATTGTGGACGGCTTAGGATTATGCGCTTTGAATTGATCAAAGGAAAACATTTCCCTAAATTTGCTAAACAGATGGGCGAATTCCTGGCCAAATCAAATTTCTATACATCGGAGATTTATTTGGATCAAATTGCTCATAAGGCTCTGACCTGCAAATTTATGAATCCGGAGATGCGGATCATTATGGAAACGATCCTGTTTTTGCGGGAATCCTTTATCGAGGGTGAAGTA
>JAHIQT010000175.1 GCA_018903255.1 Bacillota bacterium
TGAAGCGTGCATCTTTTAGTGGCATTTTCCTTTCTCTCGATTTCTTATGGTCATTATATCCGTCAATCTCTGGGCAGGCAAGTCCATCAGCTTTCGGGCTTTTTGGGGTAGCTCTAACATCTCATGATGGTGGCACTTTGTTGTGGTGCACCCATTTTAATATTACTTATCATAACATTACTTGGTTATCAAGGTATTCTATTTACGCTTCTGCCATTCATTTGCCCAATTATGATGGTACTCATGATGCCGATGATGTTAAGGGGTGGTAACAAAGATAAATCAGAGCAAACAGAAGAAAAACCTTCAAATCAGAACCTTCTTTCTTAGTAATTTTTTCTGTTTCCAGATTGTAGACACATGCATTGTTTTGCAAGTGTCTTTCTGCTATTCACCGCAAGCTAAAGATCATTTTTATACATAAAAGGACAGTGCTACCAAATACACTGTCCTTTTTATGTGGATTTTTATCACTTTCGGAGCTGAATTTTTATATAATCTGCTTCATCACTTTCACTGCATGCATAAAGGTAGTGCAAGATTTTAAAAGTATTATCACAAAATCTGACTAGCTGATAACTAAAGATGAATGGTTAATCAATCTTAAGTAGTTTTGCATTGATTGCTACAATGATTGTACTTAACGACATCAATGCAGCTCCGACAGCTGGATTGATCACAATCCCCTGGTTATATAGGACGCCTGCAGCCAAGGGGAGTGCAATCATATTATAAGCTGTCGCCCAGATCAGGTTTTGGATCATCTTTTGATAGGTTGTTTTTGAAAGTTTCAAAATCGTTACTACATCCAGTGGATTACTTCGAACCAGAATAACATCTGCTGTTTCAATAGCAACATCTGTTCCAGCTCCAATGGCGATACCTAAATCGGCTTTTGCCAGTGACGGTGCATCATTCACACCGTCACCGGTCATTGCCACAATCTTTCCTTCAGTAATAAGCTCATCAATTTTGGATGCTTTTTCCTGGGGCAATACCTCGGCAATGATTGTATCGATCTTAAGCTGATTACCCACATAAGCGGCAACTCTCTGATTATCCCCGGTTAATAGGATGGTTTCAATATCCATGGACCTTAATATATCAATGGCTTCTCTGGCTGTTTCTCTGACAATGTCTGATAATGCCAAATAGCCCAGGAGGGTGTTGCCAGCTAATACGAAAATAACCGTTTTGCCCATTTGGGCCAGTTGTTCGTAGTGATTTATGTCAAAAGCAATCTTCTCAGTCCGCATATAACCAGGACTTACAATCATAATATCGCGTCCGTTCACATTAGCTTTTAGTCCCTTACCCGGCAAGTTCTGATAATCTTTTACTTCCTTCAGTTTAAGCTTTAATTTCTTTCCTTCATTGACGATTCCCTGTGCTATAGGATGTTCTGAATTTGACTCGATTGAATACGCAAGTAAGAGGAGTTCTTCTTTCGATATTCCGATTGCTTTGATATCAGTTATCCCAAATACCCCTTCAGTCAATGTTCCTGTTTTGTCAAACACCACGGCATTCAGCTTACGAGCATTTTCAAATGCCGCCCGATCTCTGATTAAAAGACCTTTCTGAGCTCCGATACTGGTCGAAACGGCCGTTACCAGAGGAACTGCCAAACCTAGTGCGTGGGGACACGAAATAACAATGACGGTGACTGCGCGGGTGACTGCAAAGTTTAGGTCCTGTGTCATGATCATCCATACTAAAAAAGTCAGTGTTCCGGCAATCACAGCGATATAAAACAACCATTTGGCGGCTTTATCCGCTAATCGTTGGGTATTGGATTTTGAATCTTGAGCTTCGCGAACAAGTTTTAAAACTTGTGACAGGAAGGTCTCTGCTCCAACTCGGGACACCTTAAATTTTAAAATCCCCTCACCATTAATAGATCCACCGACTACTTCATTACCCGCTTCTTTCTCAACAGGTGCAGATTCTCCGCTAATCATGGATTCATTAACGGCTGATCTGCCGTCATAAACTAAACCATCAATGGGAATCTTCTCTCCCGGCTTGACCAGAATGGCATCCCCTGTTTTTAATTGTTCTATGGGAATATCCGTTATTTCTCCATTGCCTATTATCTTGTGTGCTTCTTCGGGCATGAGCTTAACCAGTTCATCCAGTGCCCGGGATGCTCCCATCACAGATTTCATTTCAATCCAATGACCTAAAAGCATAATGACAATTAATGTGGCCAGTTCCCAAAAGAAATCTTCACCACTTATAAAAAATACGGTTAGGGTACTATAAATATAGGCAACCGTTATGGAAAGCGTAATGAGTGTCATCATTGCCGGTGATTTTTTCTTAAGCTCATCCTTGGCACCAGTCAGGAAAGGCTTGCCTCCATAAACATAGAGGATGGTAGCAAGACCAAATAATATATAGGAATCGCCGATGAAACGCCAATCCACACCCATAAACATTTGGATCATTGGCGATAATAATAATATTGGTACTGTAATAATCAAAGAAACAAAAAATCTTTTTCTAAAATCTGCCACCATCATAGCGTGGTGATCATGATGGTCTGCATGATCGCTATGCTCCCCATTCGCTGGAATTTGATGGTGAGAATGGTCCTTTTCTATCTGGGGAATCTCTTGGCTAGGATCATGTAGATGACTCATTTCTCCATGACCTTGATTATGAATATGTTCATCATTAGTCTGAGGAATATCCCTGTGTTCCTGATGTGCATGGTTTTTATGCGCTTGATGGGTTCTATGCTCATCACTCATCACTTCTCCATCAGACAAAGCATTCTTGAGACCTTTCGTCGTATTCTCTTTATCCATACTGTTCATAACCTTTCTTTATTTTTGATTATCCTATGATCTTTATCATCGTTTCTATTCTTATGGCTTATTTAAAACTATTACTTCAAAACCTCTACGAAAGGACAGCACCAGAAAGCGCTGTCCTTTTCCATTCTGTCTTAAATATAACTTTCGCAACTCTGCACTTAGTTAATTTATTACCCCGTTAGATATGGATAAAACGAGAATTAAGAATTTATAAGACAGATCACGTTGTGATGTAGTATAAAGTATTATAAACCCTAAATATTTAGTAATCAGTTTGTTTATGATCTTTTTTTGTTCTCATAGATCATAGTTACCATATATATTATATGAAATAGCTTGAACATTTACACTTACAATTAACTGGTTCAAGAAATTTGTTCATTTGATCAAATAACAAAAAAAAACACCTCCTAGTCACACAAGTCACTAAGAAGTGCTTCTTTTTATTTTAAAATTACTGCCCATTTGATTTAATGTCTCAACCAAATGCGTCACGCATTGATCTAAATAATGGTGATTAACTCTTCTGTTATATTCTTGGCTTTGTCAATAAGAAAAGCCTTTAATACCGGCTTATTTTTATCCATCAGCGACAAAATCAAATAGTCGGTCGTCGGATCATAGGCCAGGCGTTTATCCTCTTCTGAGGGGCGTGACGGGGTATTGGGATGGGAATGAAAATTACCAAGCGGCAGGTAATCATTGGCTCTCATATCTTTAATCGCCGCCAGCTGTTCTTTGGGATCCATCGAAAAATGCTCATGGCTTTGATCCAGATTCGTCATCAGATAAATTTTTTCTATGACTTTATCTGCATCTTTTAGCCTGCCGGCAATGAGGCCGCAGGCCTCATTCGGTAAATGATCCCGGCAGTGATTTAAAATTATCTGATAATCGCTCTTTTTAAGATACAGCATCCGCAAATCCTACTTTCCGTCGCATTCGATTTGTTCATAATCAATCAGTTCGGTGATACTGGGACTGTCTCCGCAGACTGCACACTTATGGGTATTTTTGGGGAGTGCAATCGTCCGAAACTCCATTTTCAGGGCATCATAGGTCAGCAGCTTGCCCACCAGCAAGTTTCCGACGCCAATGATGTATTTAATCGCCTCCATTGCCTGCAGACTTCCGATGACACCGCCCATGGCTCCGATAACCCCAGCCTGTTTACAGGTTGGTACGGCGTCTTTAGGCGGTGGGGCGTGGAAAACACAGCGATAACAGGGACCTTCACCGGGAACATAGGTCATCAACTGTCCTTGAAATCGGATGATCCCGGCATGGGAAAAAGGTTTTTCGGCCATCACGCAGGCATCATTGATTAAAAATTTGGCCGGGAAATTATCGGTGCCGTCAATAATAAAATCATACTCATTAATCAGTTCCAGAATATTTTCAGCTGAGACAAAAATCCGGTAGGTATTAACCGTGACATCCGGGTTCATGGCATTGATGGTTTCTTTTGCCGATTTCACCTTAGCCTTTCCCACATCACTGGTTCCGTGGATAATCTGACGCTGCAGATTTGACAAATCAACTTCATCGGCATCGGCAATGCCAATGGTACCGACCCCGGCGGCGGCCAGATACATTGCTGCCGGAGCACCCAGACCGCCGGCACCAATGATCAGCACCTTGCTGTTAAGCAGCTTTTTCTGGCCTTTGGGGCCAACTTCTTTTAAAATAATATGGCGGGAGTATCGTTCCAATTGTTCATTGGTAAATGCCATCAGCGACTGCCCCCTCCCATGAAATACAGAAATTCCACATTGTCATTTTCATTTAAAACCCTGGTCCCATAGGTTTCACTTTCCACAAAATCATCATTTACTGCCACGGTGACATAATCCGGATTTTCAATGTTTTCTGATTCAATCAGTTCTCTGACCGTCAGGCCATCCTTCACTTCTTTTTTATCTCCAGCAACTAATAAAAACACAATTACCTCCTATAACAATTCGCTTATTATTTCTTCCAGTTCGCTCTTTTTTTTCAAGCCCCGGGTCCGGTTGATCTCTTCGCCATGCTTAAAAAAAAGAATGGTTGGTGAAGCCATCACCCGGAACCGTGTGGCCAGACTGACATCGTAATTCGAATTAACTTTTACAATCTTCAGCCGATTTTCATAATCATCTTCCAGATCTCCCAGAATTGGGGACATTTGTTTACAGGGAACGCAGGAATCCGAATAGAACTCCACCAACACCGGCAGGTCAGATTTCAAAACCACTGCTTCAAAATTATCCTCATTTACTCTTACTGCCAATTTTTCCCTCTTTTCTAATCTTCTGCTTTTTTTACCAGCAGATTATAGGTGCCATCCTCATTATCAATGAGTTTCAGAACTTTGTGGCCTTCTTCTTTAAGGCTGCGGGGAATATTCTGCACCGGTTCGCCTTCATTCAGCCGAATCGATAGAATTTCCCCGACCTCCAGCTCTTCGATAGCAACCTTCACCTTGACAAAGGTCAGGGGACAGACAACATCGGTAATATCCACCTGGTCTGTGATCTTAATTTCAGCCATGATAGGCTTCCTCCATGGCTTTTTTAAAGCTGTCGGCGCCGGCGCGGTCAATGGCAAATTTAAATCGCTCCCCCGCCTTGCCATGCGCGGCAAAAAAGGCAATGGCTGCATCGGTGATGCGATAAAGCTGTTCTTCGGTTTTCACAAGGGGCAGAAAGGCTTCGCCCTGGTTGATGGTATTGCCAAACAGTCCGCCAAAAGAAAGGATATAGGCACTTTCCCCCTGCCAGGCGGCCGTCGGACATGACTTTTCACAGCGTCCGCAATGGTTGCATTTTTCCGGATCCAACGTAATTTGATCCTCAGCGATTTTGATTGCCCCGGTCAGGCAGGCTTTTTCACAAACGCCACAGAAAATACAGTCTTCTTTTAGCCAGTGCACGGCCGTTGCGCCTTTTATGCCCAAATCATTTTCTTCGGCTTTCAGACAATTATTCTGACATCCGGTGACCCCGAACTTAAACTTATGCGGCAGTTCCTTGGCATAGTAACGCTGATCCAGTTCCAGGGCAATTTTATAGGCATCAATGTTGCCGCTGGGACAAACCACATTTCCCTGACAGGCGGTCACGGTTCGCACCCGGGGACCGCATACTCCCAGCTTGCAATTGCCCTTTGCCAGCTCGGTTTTTACTTCTTCAATATCTTCAAATTTAATATAGGGAATTTCCAGTCCCTGTCTGGAGGTTAAATGGACATGGCCTTGACCAAAGCGGTCTGCCACCTCCTGAATTTTTCTCAGATTTTCAGCGGTTAAGGTTCCCCCGACAACCTGTAGTCTCAGGGAAAACAGCCCTTTTTGTTTTTGGCGCATAAATCCGCCCCTTTTTAATGACCCGTAATCGATCTCCATTGTATAACTTCTCCTTTTTATAATTAAATTGATCCTATTGCCTGATTAAAATCGGCGATTAAGTCTTCGATATCTTCAATGCCGACGCTGATGCGAATTAGATCGTCAAATAAGCCGGCATTTTCTTTTTCAGCGTCTGAACTATGGGCATAAATGGTTGAGCTAGGATGAATAACTAGGGTTTTTGTGTCACCGATATTGGCAACCTTTAGTGGATATTTCAGGTTATTGATAATTGAAAAGGCCTTCTCTTTTGATCCGGCGCGGATTGTAATCATCCCGCCGTAGCCATTTTTAAACTGCTTTTTGGCAATTTCATGGTCGGGACTGGTTTCCAATCCCGGATAATTCACTCCTGTCAATTGATCACAAGTTTCAAACCATTTTGCCAGTTTGGCGGCATTGTCACAGATCCGCTCCATCCGGATCCCCAACGTTTCCAACCCCAGACTGTTCAGGTAGGCGTTCATCGGCGCGAGGCAAGCCCCGGTGTTTCTGAATAAGTTGCCTCTTAGTTTTGCCGTGTAACCATAAGGTCCCATTTTTTTATAGGGTTTCATTTCCGGAAACCGTTCCTCTGACCAGGCAAATTTTCCGCTGTCGGTGAGGACGCCGCTGATGGAATTACCGCTGCCGTTGATATACTTGGATGCCGAATTAATCACCACATGGGCTCCCAGCTCGATGGGTTTGACCAGAAAGGCGGTGGCAACGGTATTATCCACAATAAACAGGATGTTTTTATCTTTGGCCAACTGCGCCACTGCCTGGATGTCCAGCACATCCAGCTTGGGATTGCCAATGGTCTCGGCAAAGATGATTTTGGTCTGGTCACTTATTTTATTTGCAAAGGCGGCGGCGGTGGCTTCTTTAACGTAGACCGTCTTAATGCCAAAAGACTCCAGATCTTTGAACAATCCGATTGTTCCCCCAAAGATGCTGGCACTGGAGAGAATTTCATCCCCACTTTTGAGAATATTAAGCATGGCATTAAAAATAGCTGCCATCCCCGATGCACAGGCCACGGTACTGACACCGCCCTCCAGCAAGGTAATCCGACGCTCAAAGGCTTCAACTGTGGGATTATTAATGCGGGTGTAGGAGAAACCCTGGGCGGTATTGGCAAAGACCTTTTCCAATTTTTCTGCCGATTCCTGTTCAAATGCACTGGACTGATAAATCGGCGTCAGTGTCTCGCCTTCTTTTTGGGTAATATTGCCATGTAATAATGCGGTGTTAAACTTCATTTTTTCAGCCATAATGCCCTCTGTTCCCTTATATTTCCCAATAATTGCTATGGAAGATCACCCGGCGGTAGGTATCAAAACTCACCCATTTATTAAGGAGCTCGGCTTCATTTTCATCATTGACTTTTTGATAATCGGCCAGAAAATCCCTGAGTTCATTTTCTGATTTGACATTAATGGCAAAACCTCTGCCATTGGAGATGGGCACACCGGTATATTCATAGTCATCAATGGATTTTATGGCGGTAATTTTCTGATCCCGAAGACTGATAGCGGTCCAATCCCGAAGGACCAGAATATCCAGGTTTTTCGGATACTGATAGCTTTCACCGATTACCGGAATCGCATCACCGATGGTATAGGTATGGGCGGCCGGTTTATATTTGGCCAATGAAAAGCTGTCAGTGTTATAGTAAAACTCTTCGAAAATATCCCCGCGGGCTTTTAAGCCCTGGTATTCAAAGGAAACCCGATCACTCCGGTTTCTTTCATCATCTAAAATGCTGTCGACGATGCCGCAGGCTGATGTCATATTGGTAATGCGGTCAATCAAAATCAGTTCGCCCAGGGTTTTATGCGCTTTGAACTCATCCAGCACAACTTTTTCGCAAAGTGATATTTCACAAACCGCAATTTCATTCTTCTTCAGTGATCCGGTGGCCAGATGTTCGCCGGTATTGACATCAATTTTGTATTTTACTTCGGTAACAAACCCGGGCAATAATTTTGTGCCCAGTTTTATCAGATAATCACTTCCCGGGGTCAGTTCAGAATCATCCATCCACAGCAGGGTTGATAAAAAAGATTTTCCAGTTGTGATATTGGCATCTTTTACCAACACGCAGCCCCGGGATACATCCACCTCTTTGTCCAATTGAATGGTTGCCGGTTGGCCTTTTTGCGCGGTTTTTACTTCTTTATCAGTCACATGCAGGCTCTTTACCAGCACCTGTTCATTACTGGGCAGGGCGGTGATTTCATCCCCCACCGAGATGCTGCCGGCTTCGATCTGTCCCTGGAATCCCCGGAAGGTGTGATTGGGTCGGCAGACCCGCTGAACCGGCATGTAAAAGCCGGCTTCGTCAGTGGCATTGTCCACATGAACCGCTTCCAGATAGGCCAGCAGCGGTGTTCCCGTATACCAGGGCAGATTGTCTGATTTCTTGGTGACATTGTCCCCTTCGGTTGCGGATACCGGAATAATGGCCGTATTTTCCAGGCTCAGTTCGCTGATCAGCGCGCCAATTTCGGCTTCAATTTTGGCAAACCGCTGCTGATCAAAGCCGATCAGGTCCATCTTATTGACAGCGAAGACAAAGTGCCGGATGCCCATTAAGGCGCAGATCCGAGCATGCCTCCGGGTCTGCACCAGGACCCCCCGTTTAGCATCCACCAGGATAATGGCCAGGTCGGCAAAGGAAGCCCCGACTGCCATGTTCCGGGTATATTCTTCATGACCCGGGGTATCGGCGACAATAAAGCTGCGATGATCCGTGGTAAAATAACGGTAGGCCACATCGATGGTAATCCCCTGTTCCCGTTCGGCCATCAGACCGTCCAGCAATAACGAATAATCGATAGCGCCGCCCCGGCTGCCCACCCGGCTGTCCAGTTCCAGGGCCCGTTTCTGATCGGCATACAACAGTTTGGCATCGTATAAGATATGTCCGATGAGGGTTGATTTTCCGTCGTCCACGCTGCCACAGGTGATAAATTTTAATAAGCTCTTCATTTTAGAAATACCCCTCTCGCTTTCGTCTCTCCATACTGCCAATTTCTTCGCTGTCAATGACCCGGGTGGTCCGCTCGGATGAAACGGCGCTGAGGGTTTCTTCTATAATTGCATCCAGCGTATCCGCCTCGGATTCAACCCCACCGGTTAATGGATAACAGCCCAATGTTCGAAAACGGATTTTTTTATGCTCAATGGTTTCCCCGGGTAACAGCTTTAACCGGTCGTCGTCCACCATGATGATATTGCCATCCCGGAGCACATAGGGTCTTTCTTCTGCAAAATACAGCGGCACAATATCGATATTCTCCCGTTTAATGTATTGCCAGATGTCATTTTCGGTCCAGTTGGAAATGGGGAAAACCCGGGTGCTTTCACCCTTGTTTATTTTGGTATTATAAAGCTTCCACATTTCCGGCCGCTGATTTTTAGGATCCCAGGCCTGCTCTTCATTTCGAAAGGAAAAGATCCGCTCCTTCGCCCGGGACTTCTCTTCATCCCGCCGGCCGCCGCCAAAAGCGGCAGTAAATCCATATTTTTTCAGGGCATCCTTCAACGCTTTTGTTTTCATGATGTCGGTATAGGCGGATCCGTGATCAAAGGGGTTGACCCCCAGTTTAATGGCTTCTTCATTGGTATAAACAAGCATGTCAATGCCAAATTCCTGAGCCTTGCGATCCCTAAACTCAACCATTTGCTTAAACTTCCATGTGGTGTCAATATGCATAAACGGAAATGGGGGCTTCTCGGGATAAAATGCTTTCATGGCAAGATGAAGCATGACCGAGCTGTCCTTTCCAATTGAATACAGCATCACCGGTTTTTCACATTCTGCTGCGACTTCCCGAATAATATAGATTGCTTCTGCTTCTAATTCATCCAGATGTGATAATTCACTCATTTTATTCCTCCTGTTGTTTGCGGTCTATTTATCTCAACGTGTTTGCATTTTTCTAATTTAGGCCTTTACGCCCGTTATCCTATAGCGGCCTAATATTGATTGGAAGCTTTGGGGTTAATCTCGATCACATGGATGGTTCCGTCAGTTTCGGTAATTTTCCAGATTACCTGATCTGCTTTCATCTCCACCTGCATCCGACTGCCCCGGCCGCCAATATCGGCGCCCAGATAAAAATCAATGGCCTTCGCCTGACATTCCTTGATGCAGGAAGAGCAGCCCCAGCAGTCCTTTGGGTATTTGATAAAGGCTTTTCCTTCCTGATTCAGTTTTATCAGGGTTCCCGGGCAGACGGACAGGCATTTTTTACAGCCGACGCAGGTTTTTTGATTAATTGCGATGCTCAAAGGTCTCACCTCGTTTCACCAGATCTCGGTAAATCATCGTCAGCTTGCCATCAATTTGTTTGGAATTCACGTATTTAAGCCATGCCGCGCTTTTTTCCGGGTAGTCCAGATTCTCGGCAAAGCTGTGCCAGCGGGTTTCTTTTCTGGCCCGCAAATGAGCAATCACCGACTTACAGATGATCAGCCGTTCTTTTAATTCATAAACAAAGAGGAGTTCATGCATATCGGCTGCGCTTAAGCCTTCACTTAATGTCAGGATCTGGTCGATTTTTTCATCTGCCAGCTCCAATTGTTTTTCATTAAACTGATAATTGTTGCCGATGCCGCCGGCATAAGTGTCCATCACCTTCTGCATGGCTTCTTCCAGCTCGGCCGTTGAAAAAATCGGATTTTCATGATTTAAGATGGATTCGACCTGATTTTTTTTGGCTTTAGTATGAGCGGCTTCATCCCAGGCCCGATCAGAAACTGCTTGATTTGCAATAAAATCTACCGCCGCCTTTGCGGCAATTTCGCCTTCAACCAGGGCGCCGGTAACATATTTCTGGGGACATCCGCCAGCGACGTCACCGGCGGCAAAAAGACCTTTAATGGTAGTCTCCCGCTTGGTGTCAACCCAATAACCGCTGGCTGTATGCCCGCCCACAATATAGGGTTCTGTACCTTCGATTTCGACGTTTTGTTGGCTGGGGTTCTTACCCGACTCCAGCCATTTAAGCGTCTGGCTGGGGGCCATGTTTAAATAGGCTTTTTTAAGTTCTTCATCCTGGACAGCCGTGATCCCCTCAGTTCTAAGATAGCAGGGACCGCGGCCTTCCTGATTTTCTTTGACCGTGCCATAAACCCGCTCCGAGGTGGTGATGCCATATTTTGTTTCGTAAACCGTGCCTTTAGAATTTACCTGTTTTGCCCCCACCCCCTGGGCAATGGTCCCAGTTGGGGCAATGGTATCCTTACAGCGAAGGGCGATAAACCGCATTTCAAAGGTGGTCATTTCGGCCCCGGCCCGGATCCCCATGGCATAGCCGGCCCCGGTGTTAAAAGGGGGATACCACATTTTATGCCGGGAAAAGCCCGGATTGTTGGGCTTGTACAGCCCGGCGGCACCGCCGGTTGCACAGATTACGGCCTTTGCCTTGATGATATAAAAACACTCATCTTCCACCCCCAAGGCGAAGGCCCCGAGAATTTGATTGTCCTGAACAATATAATCAATGACATTAACCTGGTTTAATACCTGCACCTGATCAAGTCCATTCACCGCATCGGCTAAAATCGGTTTGATGTTCTCGCCATTGATTTTAATATTCCGGTTGCCTCTGGCTACATAATCGCCGTTGTCATCTTTTAAGATGACCAGCCCCAAATCTTCCAGTTTTTTGGTCACCCGATTTAATCCCTGGGACATGGTCAGCAGCAGATCTCCTCTGACGATCTGATCGGCATCTTTGGCCGCATAATCCACATAATCGTCGGGGGTCTGTCCCTTGACGATGTATGCATTGATGGCATTCACCCCGGCAGCCAGACAGCCGCTGCGTTTAATATTTGCTTTTTCAGCAATAATCACCCCGGCCTTGGCGTTTTCCCGGATGGTTAAGGCGGCATAGCACCCGGCCGTCCCGCCGCCAATGATTAAAACATCTGTTTCCAACTGCTTTACCTGTAGTTTCTTCATCGTCGACTCCTTTTTTAAGGTCATCCTTTTATTATATAAATACTGAGTTGATGTCTACCATGGCTTTGTTTTCAAGCAGATAGGCATTGTCTTCATCAAAAATATAGAGCCGATAAATCAGCACCCCGACTTTTTCGCCGATCTCATAAACATCTTCCAGCACGGCTGTTGTGGTTAAAAGAATCCCCTTGACCCTGACCTTTATCTCGAAATAGCTTCCTCGATATGCAATCGCTTCGATGGTCCCCTCTTCAACCGCGCTGATGTATTTCTGGACCTCATCTTTGCGGGTAATGTTAATAAATTCCGGCCGGATTACAGCCTTTTCACCCGGTTTTACTTCGGCGAAGCCGTTTAGTCTGGTACAATCTTCGAGAATCGTAGACTGACCTATAAACTGGGCCACAAACGGGGTTTCCGGATGTTTATAAATTTCCAGCGGCGAACCCTTCTGTTCCACCCGGCCATGATTGGTAATGATGATTTCATCCGCTACCTCAATGGCCTCATCCTGATCGTGGGTCACAAAGATACTGGTGACCCCGATTTTGTAGATCATATCCTTTAACCAGCTTCTCAGCTCCTGACGGACTTTGGCATCAATGGCCGCAAATGGCTCATCCAGCAACAGCAGCTGGGGATTCGGAGCCAGGGCCCGGGCAAAGGCCACCCGTTGCCGCTGGCCGCCCGAAAGCTGATTCGGCTTTCGCTTTTCCATTCCTTCTAATCCAATTAATTTGATCAGTTCTGACACGCGGTCTTTAATTTCCTCTTTGCTCTTCTTTTGAACCTCCAGGCCATAGGCAATGTTGTCAAAAACTGACATATAGCGAAACAGCGCATAGTTCTGGAAGACAAAGCCGATGCCCCGTTTACCGGCAGGAATGTCATTCACGCGCACCCCATTGATGTAAATATCGCCTGAATCCGGTGTTTCCAGCCCGGCAATCATCCGTAGGATAGTCGTCTTTCCGCTTCCGCTTGGTCCCAGCAGACCAATCAGTTTCCCCTGTTCTATGCCAAAGTTGACATCATTGGATGCCTGAAAGCTGCCAAATGACTTATCAATATTTTTAAGTTCTACATACATTACTTTTCACCTGCCTTTTTTGCCTTGTATTCGATGAGGTTTCTAAGAATCAAAATAATCACGGCCAGAATAACCAGGATGGAGGCCACCGCAAATGCCGACGTCAGCTGAAAATCGTTATACAATATCTCCACATGCAATGGCAGGGTATTGGTTTTGCCCCGCAAATGGCCGGAAATAACTGATACAGCGCCAAACTCGCCCATCGCTCTGGCGGTGCATAAGACAATCCCATAAAGCAACGCCCATTTAATATGGGGCAGGGTAACCTTTCTAAAGATATTAAAGCCTCCGGCCCCCATCAGGGCAGCCGCTTCTTCCTCGTCCGTTCCCTGGGCACTGAGCACCGGGATCAGCTCTCTGGAGATAAAAGGAAAGGTGACAAACACCGTGGCCAGAATGATTCCCGGAACGGCAAACACAATCTTGATGTCATAGGCATTCAAAAAATCATAGGCCCAGCCAATTTTTCCAAAGGTCAGAACCAGCACCAAGCCGGCGATTACCGGGGAAATGGCAAAGGGGATATCAATGAGGGTTGTTAATAGCTGTTTTCCGCGAAACTTAAATTTTGTAATGGTCCAGGCCGCAAACAGCCCAAAAACGGTGTTAATGGCTACCGCGGTCACAGTTGCCAAGAGCGTTAATTGCAGCGCCTTAATTGTATAAGGGTCAAAAATCGCCTCTTGATAGGCCTTTAATCCATCCTGAAAAGCATAAGTGATCACGGCAATCATGGGGATGACCAGCATGATAAAAATAAATATAACGCCGAGCGAAATTAACAGCACCTTCACCCCTTTGGCATTTGAGTTCGTACTTTTTTGCTGAATTGCTTTGTTTGTCTGACTCATATTTTCCTCCTAATGACTTGTGCTGGTAATTTTACTCATATGGACCTGAACTGCATTGATTAACAGCAGCAGCACAAAGGAGATGACCAGTAAAACCAGGGCAACGGCTGTGGCGTCCTGATACTTGAATTGCTCCAGTTTTGACATAATCAACAGCGGTGCAATCTGGGTTTCATAAGGGATATTCCCGGCGATAAAAACGACACTGCCGTATTCACCGATTCCTCTGGCCAGTGCCAGCCCAAATCCGGTAAGCATGGCCGGAAATATTTCTGGGAAAATAACCCGGAAAAAGGTTCTTTTGCCGCTGGCCCCCAGCATGTGAGACGCCTCTTCATATTGTTTATCCAATTTTTCCAGCACCGGCTGGATGGCTCTAACCACAAACGGAATGCCAATGAACACCATCGCTATGGTTATCCCAATCTTTGTATAAGCAATGGAAATGCCAATCTGGGCAAACGCATGGCCAATCCAGCCCTTATCGGAATAAAGCGATGTCAGGGCAATCCCGGCGACCGCCGTGGGCAGCGCAAAGGGCAGCTCAATTAAGCCATCCAACACGCCTTTCCCGGGAAACTCATAACGCACCAGAATCCATGCCAGGATTACCCCAAACACACAATTGATAAGGGCGGCCGTCAGGGCACAGGATAAACTTACCTGGTACCCCGACATGACATCTCTGGCGGTCACAACTTTTATAAATTCATTAAAACTAAGCCCAGAGGCACTGACAAAAATGGATGCGATGGGAATTAATACAATTAAACTCAACATAGCGAGAGTGACTCCCATTGACAGTCCAAAACCGGGTATGACTCTTTTTCGATGCCGTTTTTTATTCATTAAACAATCCCTCTCCTATAAATACGTTAGGTAATTGCGAAACTGCTCGCAAGGCGCGCAGTGCTTTCGCAATTACCTAAATAAAATAGTCTATCCTTTTATTTTTATAAATTAGTTACTCTAAATTATTTACAGTAAATTATTTATTATAAATTTCGTCAAAGATGCCGCCATCCTGGAAATAGTCGGTATATGCTTTGTCCCAACCGCCAAAATCATCAATGTTAATCAGTTTTAAATTAAGATCAAAGACATCTTTGTATTCTTTAAGAATTTCCAGATTCGATGGCCGGTAATAATTATCACCGGCGATTCGCTGTCCCACGTCCGAATACAGATACTCAAGATACGCTTTGGAAACCTCTTCGGTGCCTCGTTCTGCTGCCACTGCATCGACAACTGCCACTGAAGGCTGAGCCAAAATACTCAGGCTGGGACTGATTATTTCAAACTGATCGGGATACTCTTTCACTGAAAGATACACTTCATTTTCCCAGGCAATCAGGACATCCCCCTGGCCATTTTCAACAAAGGTTGTGGTTGCCGCCCGGGCACCTGAATCAAGAACACTGACATTGTTATAAAGCTTGGTCATAAAATCTTTGATCTGAGCGGTGTCGCCGTTATATTTCTTATCCGCATAACCCCAGGCTGCCAGGAAATTCCAGCAGGCACCGCCTGATGTTTTGGGATTGGGGGTAATTACGTTAACCCCTTCTTTAACTAAGTCATCCCAGTCTTTGATGTTCTTGGGATTGTCTTTACGCACTAAAAATACAATTGTCGATGTGTAAGGTGAGCTATTGAGTTCAAATTCATCAATCCAGCCTTCATTGATCAGTCCGGCATTTTCGATGGCAGTAATATCCCGGGCCAGCGCCAGGGTTACCACATCAGCCTCGTTACCTTCCACAACTGACCGTGCCTGTTTACCGGAACCGCCATGGGACTGGGTCACGGTGACATCCTGTCCGGTTTTTTCTTTCCAATATTTGGCAAATTCCGCATTATAAGCTTCATACAATTCTCGGGTCGGATCATAGGATACATTGGTAATTGTCACTGGATCCGTTGAGGCTGTTTCAGAGGCCTTGCCGGTTCCACACGCAGTTATTGTCACTGCCACTAAAACCACGGAAACCGCTAAGGCGAACCATTTTTTTCTTTTCATCATACACGCTCCTTCTTCATATCATACAATTGATATATCAATTCTTTTTTGGCATTATACATTACAATTCATAGCGCGTCAATAGGTTTTATATGTTTAATTATTCAGACTTGGTTTTTTTTGAAATGTAATCGATTTTATATATGAATTTCAAATTCAACAAACATTTATACTATTAAGCCCGTATTATTCACAAAAACATAATAAACACCCATCAAAACCCCTGAAACCATAGCTTTCAGTGATTTCTCAAATTCACCCATTGGGTGAGAATAAAAAAATAGAAAAGAACCCCAATTTCTGATAAAATTTAAGTGACAA
>JAHIQT010000176.1 GCA_018903255.1 Bacillota bacterium
ATCCTGGGCGAGTCAAACCAGAAAGTTTTTGAATCTGAACATCCACCAGTCCGTTTCTTTCCAGTAAATCCCGAAGTTCTTCCATCCGAGCGCCTTTTATGGCTAATTGCTTATCCACTTCTTCATCTTCATAAATATTAACCTTGCCAATATTTAACCCGACACCTTCTTTCATGCGGTTAAAGCACATTATCTTGCCCCCTGGTTTCAAAATCCGTAGCCATTCTTTTATTGCGACATCCGGTTCAACCAGAGTCCAGATCAACCGTGAATTAATAATAAAATCAACGGTATTATCCATAAATGGAAGTTCCAAAACACTACCTTCCATGAATATTGCATCTGAACCGACTGTTTTGGCATGTTTGACTCCAAAATTCATCATTTCTTTTGAAATATCAATTCCGATCGTTGAATAGCCAAGTTTTGCCGTCATATTGGCCAGAAAACCGGTTCCTGTTCCCAGATCCAGAACATTTCTGTTTTTATCAGATCCTAAAAGACATTCCAAAGCCTCCATCCATTCTTGTAAATCTTCGGTATCATGATCTGCATCAAATGAATCGGACCTTTTGTCCCAATACGCTTCAATTTTTTTTACCACACTAACTATTTCCATCATTTACCCCTTTCAAAAAACAAAAAACCACAAAAATTGAGTTCTATCTACGATAAAACAATCAACCTTCATGGCTAAATTAATCAATATTCTACTAAACCTATTCTAAACAAGCTTTTTTTGAATTAGGTATATAGTAGTATATACCTGTAGATATCTTATGCTAGATGTAACAAAATGTCAATCATTATTTAGAGTAACCAGCATCAGTGCTTGGTAGATGAATTAATATCTTCAAGTGAAAGCGTCGTTTAACTATGAGTCAATGCTTTTTTTGATGTGACATTGAGTGCTTTAAACAAAATCTCATGATGATTCTAGAATTTTAAGGCATTCTTCTCTCTGAATTAAATAAGTCCGCCACTTCCAGAACGTTTTTGTCGGTCTGTTCCCTGAACAGGCTGACCTCGTCAATAGATAAAACATACTCATGGTCCTCTATTACCTTTGTCTGTCCCACAATACCGGTAAACGGATAGCTAATATCTTGATTTTTCACGATATCTCCTTGTACTATTCTCCTTTTTCAATGGTGTACTTCCAATATAAAGTGTGCAATTAAATACGTCATCATCATCCCGCCATGGCATGCTGTTCCCCCTGTTGGCTTTATGATTTATTTATTAAAATATGTACTTCCTTATAACAATTGTTCAATCATCTTTTCGATTGCTTCATTTGCCTGGGTGTTTTCAATTAATCTTCCCTCAAAGGCAGCTAAACTGATGCCGCCGTCCTGATATAAACTGCCTAAGACTTCCATACCGTGATGATGCAGTCTCTCTTTGATAATATTTTCCACATCTCGAGACGGAACCTTGTTTAAAATCGTTTTGACCCGGGTGATCCCAATCCCCTGGGCCATATAGTTGATCTTCTCCGACAGTTCAATGGACTCATAGGACGGCTCCACGATATTAATGATCGTATCGGCGCCTCTTTCCACCCCTCTGCCAAAATTTTCTACTCCGGCTTCCTGATCGACAATGAGGATCTCATCATCCTTCAAAGACAGACGAATCAACATTTCTCTGGCCGAATCTGCCATCGCACAGGCACACCCTTCCATCACATCATTGATTTTTCCAATCATTAAATAACTGATTGCCTGATCCTGCTCGATAAAGTTTGCGGGAATATCTCTCAATGTTATTTTTTCCAGCTGATGCCAATGTTTCGCTGTATCATCTGCTTCCGATTTTTTAACGTCCTCGTAAATCGATGCCGGCAGCTTTTCTAATCCTAATTTTCGATGTAAACCAGGATTGGATTCATCCGCATCCAAAACAACTACCTTATAACCCTTTTCCACCAAACCAAATGTTAATAAAGAGGTGATAGTACTTTTTCCCACCCCGCCTTTGCCGCAAATGGCAATCTTTCGGACTTTTTCACTCCGATTATTTTGTCCATTGAGTTTCCTGATCTGCGCTCTGACTTTTTGTGAAGCCAGCCACTTTTTTTCCTGTTCATCCACATAACACAGCCCACAATCAATGCACTGTGGATCCTGATATTTTAAAGCCCCCAAGGGGCAATGAAATGCACTCATTCACTTTCACCTCAAAATTTAGTTTTAAAATTCAAATTTATGATTGGGAACAACAAAAGAATTCTCCCCCACATCAATCACTTGAGCCTTCACTCCGTAAACAGCAAAGATTTTTTCGTCGGTAATCATTGTCCGGGTTTCACCGGTTTGAATTTTTCCCTGATCAAACATCACCACATGATCCCCGCACAACAGCGCCTGATTGGGATCATGGAGGGTGATCACACAGGTCACCTTCTTTTTTTTGTTGATAAATTTGATCAGCTGCAGCACTTTTAATTGATTTTTCAAATCCAGGTATGATGTTGGTTCATCCAGCAAAATGATGCCGGTTTCCTGGGCAATTGCCCGGGCAATCATGACCAGCTGGCGTTCCCCACCGCTGATTTTATTGACCTGCTTTTCTTTTAAATGCCCGATCCCGATTAACTCAAGCGCTTCTTCTGCCTTATCCCGATCTGCTTTTTCCGGCATGTAACCGATATGAGCACTTCTCCCCATCAGCACCATTTCAAAGGCCGTGTAATCAAAGCCAAACTGGTGTAATTGGGAAACGGTGGCAATCTTTTTTGCCACTTCTTTGCGACTCAGTTGGGTTATGTTCTGATTATCAATCAATATTTTCCCTTCCCGGGGTCTGATCAGCCCGTTAATGGCGGACATCAGCGTCGTTTTGCCGCTGCCATTCTGACCCAGAAAAATGGTTATTTTTTCTTTTTCAATTGTGAGATTAATTTTTTCCAGGATGGTATTTTTTGAATAGCCCAAGCTCAGATTTTCGATTTTAATCAATTCCAGCCACCTTCTCTCGTTTTTCGAATCAGAAAAATAAAATAGGGTGCCCCTAAAAAAGTAGTGAAAATGCCAATCGGTATTTCATAAGTCAAGAGATTACGAGAAATCATATCCACAATTGCCAGATACGATGCCCCTAAACAAAACGATAAGGGGATCAGTTTTGTATTATCCGGACCAAACAGCATTCTTAGCATATGGGGAATCATCAACCCGACCAGACTGATAATGCCGGTAACCGATACTGCAGCCGACGCCAACAAGGTTGCGGCACCGATAAATAACAGTTTATACTTTTGCGGGTTTACCCCCAGAGATCCGGCATCTTTTTCTCCCAATGACAAGATATTGAGTTTCCACCGAAAAAAATAGATGATGGTATAGCCAACAATCAGATAAGGCAACACCGCAAGCAGTTTCGCCCAGCTGGCCGTATGCAGACTCCCCATTAACCAGTAGATCAGCCCCTGAAGCTGCAGCGGATCGATAGAAATCTGCAGGATTGACAGCATAGCAGTAAAAACCGAGGCTACCACGACTCCCGACAATACCAGTGAGATGACCGATGTTTCACCATGTTTTGAGGCTGCCAAATAGGAAATCCCCACACTTAAGCCGGCAAATACAAAGGCGCAAATTTGCACCGGTATCGTCACGACGGCCATCGCTAACGCAGCACCAAATGCCGCACCGGAAGATAGACCGAGGGTGTACGGCTCAACCAGCGGGTTTCGCATTACGGCCTGGAAAGCCGTCCCGGAAACCGCGAGGGCTCCCCCGACCAATAGACCTAAAGCAACTCTCGGCAGGCGAATATTCAGTAACACATTGATACTTTGCGCCGAGAGTTGTTCATTGAAAATCGTATAGCCACTTAGTTTATAAAGGATGATATCAATCATCTGATCAAAGGGGATCGAGTAAGACCCAACCCCCAGGCTGACAAAAAAGATGACGATCGGAAAAATCAATATTAATTTTTTGAAAAATTCTCGCACTTTTTTTCCTTCCGCATCAAAAAAATGAGCTCATTATTTGAAATCTACGCCATAAAGGAATTTCAGCATTTCATTCTTTGATTTCTCGATATCAAGATCGCTGAAGGTTTCTGGATACAATGATTTTGCCAGGAATTCCACAGAATAAACGTATTTGACGGTCCATAAATCGCAGTAAAATGCGTTCGGGAGTTCAAAGACCTGTTTGTTTTCGGTCGCTTTAATATTCGCCCATTGTTCATCATCATAGTAACTTTGGGGATCCAGATCTTTTAAATTCCACATGATCAGCGAATCCGGGTTCCAGGTGACGACATCTTCCATTTTGGCGACAAAATGCTCTTCACCGACAGCGTCAGCAGCATTCTTACCCCCAGCCATTTCGATAATGCTATCACCCGTGCTGTTATTGCCGGCTAAATCAAGTTTTGTTGGACCCCAGACAAATAATGAAGATAACTTCTTTGACGCATCAATTTTTGCCACTTTATCAGACACTTTTTTGAGTTGTTCTTTTGAATATTTGGCAATTTCTGCTGCCCGATCTTCTTTTCCGGATATTTTACCTAAAATATCAAGTTTGGTGTAAACATCTTCAAAATTGTCAGCTTGAATACCAACAACTTTGATGCCTTTGTCTTCAAGCACTTTGATATCTTCTTCCTGTCCGGCCCAGATCACAACAACATCCGGATTCATCCCAACAATATCCTCAATGTTTTTATCAATTGCCGGCAAGGTTTTATTCTTTACCCGTTCATCAATTTGAGAAGCAAAACCATAAGCGGATTCATTGGTGTATGTCCACTGATCGATGGCGATGACCTGATCTTTCGCTCCCAGCATATACAAATCATTCAAACCACTATTCAACAAACAAACAATTTTTTTCGCTGGATAATTAACCTCGACTTCTACCCCTCTGGAATCTACAACCTTTACGGTTTTCTGGGCTTCGGTCTTTTCTCCTGCAACGGTTGCTTTGTTACAACCAGCAAACAGAGTACATAGCATGGCCAACATCAAAATCAACGACACAATTCTTTTCACTTTTTTTCTCCTCTTTTCTTGTTTTTTATATAAAAAAATGGTCATGAAGCCTTCTCCTGCTAACAGGAACAAGTCATCATGACCATAATTATCGATGCGTTTTCAATTATTGGTTTCAGTACATTCATCGTACCGAACGAAAATGATTTTAACACTTTGATAATACTTTGTCAATAAATTTTCGTTTCACAAATTTTAAAATAAATTTTCGTTTCACAAATTTTAAAATAATAAACGTTCTTTCCTAACTTTAATACAACATTACCCTTCTCCTAGTATTGCGAATTGATCAGCCTTTTATAAAACCCATTTCTCTCCATCAATTCTTCATGCCGCCCTTCTTCAATTACCGTCCCGCCATCCATAACGATGATGCGGTCGGCGATTAGAATGGTCGATAAGCGGTGGGCAATCATAATTGTGGTTTTTCCTTTCCGGTTAAGTTTTAACTCCTCCTGAATCAGATATTCGTTTTCCGTGTCCAGATTCGAAACCGCTTCATCAAGAATTAAAATAGGGGCATTTTTCAGGACTGCTCTGGCAATGGCAATTCGCTGTTTCTGACCGCCAGAAAGTTGATTGCCACTTTCGCCAGGCAGGCTTTCATAGCCTCTTTCCATGCTCATAATAAATTCGTCGATTCTCGCCAGCTTAGCGGCATCCACAATCTCCCCATCGCTGGCATCTTTTTTCCCCAGTCGAATATTCTCTGAGATGGTGTCATTAAAAAGATAAACATCCTGAAGAACCGCCGTCGTCAGTTCATGCAGCTTATTGAGAGAAATATTCTTGATGGGAATTCCGCCAATTTTTATTTCCCCTTCCAGCGCATCCCAGTATCGCACCAATAATTGGGCACAGGTCGACTTACCTGCCCCCGATGAGCCGACGATAGCAACGGTTTCCCCCGCCGCAATTTTAAAACTCAAGCCCGAAACTGCCAGTGGTAAATCTTCCTTATATCGAAATGATACCTGATTAAACTCAATGGAAGGGGTAAGTCTGGAGATGTCCAGTTCCGCACCTTTGTCTGCAACCAGAGGTTTTGCTTCCAGCACATCATAAACCCGATCTGCTGCCGCCAATACCAGCCCAAAATTCCGAGCCGTATGACTGACTTCCACCACCGGATTAAAGATCATCACGGTTAAGATAATCATCATCGGAAAATACGAAAAATCCAGTTGCCCCTGAAAGACCAGCATCATCGTTATCCCCATCACCACAAGCATGGCAATTCCGATCAATGCCTGAATAACGGCACCTTCCAGCCCCAGTCTTTTGCCATAAGCCATTTGGCTTTCGCTTAAATCATCCATATAGCGCATGTTTTTTTCCTGATAGTGATCTTTGAAATTCAGGGTCAGAATTTCCTTTAATCCATGAATACCTTCAACGGTTACGGCGTTGGAAACTGCCATTTTCTGACGCACCGTCTTCCCTTGAAGATCAGCCTGCTTTTTTAATAGAAACGGTGTTCCCAGAATCAGGAACAGAAAAATGGTAACCACCACTGCCAGCATCCAATGAAAACTGCCCATGTAGATCAATATGAAAAAAGGTACGATGATCATGATCACCACATTACAAAAGGTGTGGGCAAAAAACAGCTCCAGCAGTTCAACATCACTCATCAGCGTGGTTGTCATTTCGCCTGATCGCATATTCATAAAAATCGATGGACTGATCCTTTCCAGGGCGTCAAATAGGCCAATTCGAAAATCTACCAATAGATCAAAGGCCACTTTATGGGAGAAATACATTTCACAATAATACATGATCACCCGCAGACCAATACAAAATAGCGTTGCCATAATTAAGGTTTGAGCCTGGTCTAAAAACAAACCCTCCATCGCTAAGCCAACTGAATAAGCAGAAAGGGCGGCTGCCCCAATGGTTGAGCCATGCTTAAGGACACCACAGATGACGGTTATAATTAATCCCAGACGGTACGGTTTCATATGAAAAGCAAGTTTGCTGAAATTGCTTATTTTCTGTTTAGATTGAGACGGCATGTTTTAATTCCCCCTTTCTTTGAGTTTCAATCATCATGGCATAATAACCATTTTGTTTCATCAGCGCTTCATGAGAACCCATCTCAATCACTGCCCCGGCTTCGATCACATAAATCCGATCGGCATGTTTGATGGTTGATAGTCGATGAGCAATAATCAGAGCTGTTTTGCCTTTAAGCAGGTAATCCATAGCCTCCTGAATCGCCCCCTCGGTTGCTGAATCAACACTGGAGGTTGCTTCATCCAGTACCAGAATTGGCGCATCTTTAAGAATTGCTCTGGCAATGGAGATCCGCTGCTTTTCGCCACCAGAAAGGGTAGCGCCACGCTCACCCACCAGCGTTTCATAACCATTGGGCAATGCCTTAATAAAAGAATCGGCTCCGGCAATTTGGGCTGCACTTTCAATTTCGGCCTGGGTCGCCATTGGGTCTGACATGGCAATGTTCTCAGCTACAGTTCCATAAAACAAGTAGGTATCCTGAAAAACCACGCTGATTGCGCTTCTCAGATAAGCTAGTTCATAGTCACTGACCGCTTTCTGATTAATTTTCAGTTTACCCGCCTGGGGATTATAAAAACGCAATAACAGTTTGACCAGGGTGGATTTCCCTGATCCTGATTTACCTACCAGAGCCACCGTTTCTCCCGGGTTAATGACAATATTTACATTTTTCAACACCGCACACGCTTTATCCTGATAGCTAAAATCCAAATTTTCAAAGACGATTTCAGGCGGATACTTTTCCAGCTGTTTAATCCCTGTCGGATTCTCTTCAATTCTGTTTTTTTCATCCAGCACCTCATCCAGCTTTGATATAACCGAAAAAGCGGTATAACTGCCGTGCCAATATTGATTAAACTCGTATAGCGGACGAATCACCTCTGGTACCAGAAACAGAATGATTGACAAACTGGCCGGAGCCAGGCTTCCATCCGAAACATGATAAGCGCCTATAATCACCGTCATGGCGGTGGCCAGTGCGGCACATAAAATCATCGCTGCTGATGAAATCAGCGACAATGACGTGGCATCAATGCTCTCTTTTCCGAACCGCTGGGCATCCACTTTCAGCTCGGCAGCCTTCTGCTTTCCGGCATTGAAGGCTTTCAGGGTATTCATTCCCAGCATCGCATCGATATACTGGGCATTCAATTTACCATATGCTTTCCAATAACCTACATAGCCATTATCTTTTAGAAATTTGGACAGATATGGCCATAAAACCGCAAAAATGACACAAGCCAGGACAATCGCACCAACCACTAAATCAAGCCTGAAAATATAGATATTAACAGCGATAACAGTAATCAGAACCACAAATATCTGCGGTATAAAGTTAACCAGATAATTTTCCAGGGATTCAACCCCATCCGTTACCAGAGCTAACAGGTCGCCACTGCGTTTCTCGCTTTGATAGCTGGGACCCAGATTCATCAATTTTTCCAGGATGATTTTTCGTATCTTGGCTTTTATTTTAAAGGCGATCTTTCTTGAATAACCTTCGCTATACCAGATCAGGTAGGACCTCAGGATTATCGCCAGCAAGACTAAGCCGATATACGGTAAAACCTCTGCAATTGAATTTTTATACCAGACCCCATTTACCC
>JAHIQT010000177.1 GCA_018903255.1 Bacillota bacterium
CATTTATCGGGATGCCTTAAATGAAAAAATGACGACTGTGAAAAACTATGCTGATAACAAGGCTAATGAATTATATCAGGACTCAAACGACTTGTATGCAAAAATAACAAGGCAATTGTTCCTGCTGGTCATCTTTATTATTGGCTTATCGATGTTGGTCAGCTATATCATCTTTAGAAATACCAGAGAACCTTTAAATGAGCTCACCCGTGTAACCAATGAATTTCAAAACGGCAATTATCATGCCAGAAGCAACTATCGTTACTGCAATGAATTTGGGATCTTATCGGAATCCTTTAATGCGCTGGCTGATGATATTCAGAAAAATATGGAGATCAACGAACGAACGGGCAATTTTACCAAGATTATGCTGGGAGAAGATGATGCCAGAAAATTTTTTAGAAAGACCCTCAATACCCTTTCCCGTTACACCGACTCCCAGGTTGCGGCTGTGTATCTGTTAAATAGCGATAACCATCAGTTTGAACATTTTGAATCGATCGGTCTGGGTGAAAAGGGCAGAGCAGCATTTGGCGAGGATACCTTAGAAGGGGAATTTGGAGCATCGATCGCTAGTGGCTGGTATACCCATATCAAAGATATTCCCGAGGATTCGCGGTTTGCCTTTTATACGGTCAGTGGAAAATTTATTCCTCGTGAGATCATTACCATCCCGTTTGTTTTTGGCAATGCAGTCGTTGCGGTGATATCGCTGGCGGCGATTGGCAAATATAGTCAAAAAGCGATTGATTTTATTGAAAAAACCATCAGCACCATGAGTGCCCGAATTGAAGGAATTTTGGCCTATCGCACCATTAAAGCGTTTTCTGAGAAATTGGAGCAACAGAACCGCGAACTGGATGCCCAAAAGAACGAAATGGAAGAACAGTCAGTCGAACTGATCCATCAGAATATTGAACTGGAAATGCAGAAAAAAGAGCTCAATAATAGTAATCAGCTTAAAACCAATTTTTTATCCAATATGAGTCATGAATTGCGGACCCCGCTTAATTCAGTGATTGCCCTTTCGGGGATTTTAAACCGCCGGCTTAAGAATGAAATAGCAGAAGAAGAATACAGTTATTTGGAGGTTATCGAACGCAATGGCAAAAATCTGCTGGCTCTGATTAATGATATCCTGGATATATCACGGATCGAGGCCGGCCGCGAAGAAATTGAGATTACCACCTTTAATATTAACCAGTTGATCAATGAGGTCGTTGAAATGCTGGCTCCCCAGGCCAATGAAAAAAGTGTCATGTGCATCAATGGGGCAAAGGACACCGCTGTTTATATCAACAGTGACCGCGACAGGTGCCGCCATATTCTTGAAAATCTGGCTGGCAATGCGGTTAAATTTACCGAAAAAGGTAAGGTTGAGCTCTTCGTTGATCAGCAGGGCCAAGTAATCGAAATTCGCGTTAAGGATACCGGGATCGGGATCGATGAAAACTATCTGCCATTTATTTTTGATGAATTCAGACAGGCAGATGGCAGCACCTCGCGCAAATTTGGCGGAACCGGACTGGGTCTGGCGATTGCCAAAAAATACGCCAACCTCCTGGGTGGGACAATCACAGTAAAAAGTGTGGTCAACCAGGGTTCTGAATTTATCCTTGCGCTACCGATTAATTATGTGCCAGAAAATAGAATAATTGACCAAGCCGAGGAAGCAGAGCAGGAAGCATTTATACAGGCGGAAAAAGCAGTGGCAAAAGCAAACATGCCGAAATTGTCCGTGAAAGCATCGGTCCAGACCACCAAAATAGCGGAAGAGCGATCAACTAAAACCTTGTTGATGGTTGAAGATAGTGAACCGGCAGTGATTCAGATCACAGATCTGTTAGCCGAAAGCGGCTATACCATAAAAGTGGCCAGAGATGCCAGAGAAGCCCTGGAAATTATGGCAGCGGTTATTCCGGATGCGATGGTACTAGATTTAATGATGCCGGGAGTTGATGGCTTTGAATTACTAAAAACCCTTCGCGAAGCCGAAGCCACTGCGCATATACCGGTGCTGATACTGACCGCTAAACATATTACCAAAGACGAGCTGAGATATCTGACAAAAAATAATATTCATCAGTTA
>JAHIQT010000178.1 GCA_018903255.1 Bacillota bacterium
AGCTGTTCTGTCTTAAAGCCATGACCAACTGGCTGGGTTTGAGTATCGAAAAATTCCTTCATCCATTCGATCCGCGACAGAAACCGCCGATTGGGATCCTCAGTCAGCGGTTTTTGCGGTTTATCCGGCCAGCTATGATCATGATTGCCAATAATCTGATACCAGGGGATTTGCCGATTTAGTCCGACTGCCATAAAATCGTCGTAAAAGGCTTTTCGAGGACCGACCCGGGGATTGGCATTAACCCCGAAATCCAAATTTATTTCTTTGCCGTCAAAAACATCAATCGACCAGCGCAGTTCGTTATACTGAGCATTGTTGGTATTATCACCCATCGATAAGCCAAAATCGAGCGGGTTTTGATGATGGATGGCATTAACCGAATGAATCGCACCATCTAGTACGTGGCTGGTATAGTGCATCATTTCCGAATACACTGAGACGATTCCACCACCATGTTTTGAATAGATGCCGTGACCCGGAAACTCGCCATCGGTAAGATGGATATCGGTTATGGTAAAGAAATGGAGCAATTGTTTTTGCTGATTCTGATCCTGAACCGGTTTTTGATCCTGATAGTCAGCCGGCATCAGATCCAACCGTATTTCCGGTTCCTGATTGGGCTCTGCCCGCCATCCGCCATAGCCGTCTTTGGCATAGCAGACAATTTCAGTATCCGTTACCCGCGGTGAGGTGGCCAGTACTGGATCTAAATAAAAGGTATAGGCTTTTTTTTCGGAGTTGAAATCGCTTTGGGTCTCATTGACTGGCACCGCAACGGGAATGATCCGCTGTTCTATTTCTTTTAGTTGCTTTGTTAGGCGATTAGATTTTTTTGATCGTTTATTTCCCATTTATTCGCCTCAACAATTTCCTGCATAGACAAAGTCCAGCGATTCTCTGGCTATCTCGGCCAGATGATAAACTTGGGAAATATCGGTAGCATTCCGGTCAGTCATTTCATATCTTGGAAAAAACCGCGACAGGTGGAGGGGAATACTTGACCCCACTGAAGCCAGCCACTGCGATAAAGCTCTAATTTCTGCTTCACTATCATTTTCTCCGGGAACGATCAGCGTGGTCACTTCAATATGGGTGGTCTCACTGGCCAATCTGATCGTCTGTCTGACCGTTTCCAGATCCCCGCTGATTTTTTTGTAAAAATCCTGATTAAAGGCTTTCAGATCAATGTTCAGCGCATCGATGTCGGGGAGGATTTCCCGGAGCGGTTCCTTGCAAAAGCAGCCATTGGTTACCAGGACATTTTTCAAACCGTTCTTTTTTGCCTCGCTGGCACAATCCCGGACAAATTCATAACCCACCAGAGGCTCATTATAGGTGTAGGCCAACCCGATATTGCCTTCGCCGACCAGTCTCAGGGCATTGGCTACCAGGCCTTGGGGACTCATTCTGCGACCATGAGCAGTTTCCATCCCGGCCATCGAAATTTCGTAGTTCTGACAAAATGAACACCTTAAATTACAGCCGAAACTTCCGACTGATAAAATTTTCGATCCCGGATAAAAATGGCGCAATGGTTTTTTTTCAATCGGATCCAGGGCGATGGCCGTAACCACACCATAATTTAAATCCTCAATGACATCGAAGCGGTTAATCCGCGCCCGACAAAAGCCAATCTCACCCTCATCCAATTTACAATGATGGGGACAAAGCCGACATGCTATTTTACTCACAGTTTTTCCACCCTTCGTTGATTTACCCTTAACTATCTATTCTTAAGAAAACAATCCTTGCTGACCCAACTAAAAAAGGAAAACGCCTGATGTCTTCCTTCTTCTGCTCGCTATTCTCTTCATACCCAAATCTTTTGTTTAAAAATCACCCCGCGGCGATTAAATAGCCTTTTTCTTGTAAACTTTTTTCAACTGCTAAAAGAATCTCCGCTGTGGCTGCTTCGACGGTATGGTAATGAAACTTGCCGGTGAGTTTCATGAGCGGGCTGGTCTTTTTTTCTTCTAGCCCGGTTACAAAGTTGTCGACATCTTTCCGGGTGGCCAGAAATAAATTGACCTGAATTTTCCCGTAGATATCATGAATCACAAAAACATCCTTGACGAAACCGCCGGCGTCAATAATGGTATAAAGCTCGTCAGCAATTTCTTCGTGACTGTGATACACCTTAAAGATCTTTTCCTTAGGCGGCGGATCAACAATAATATAGCCTTTATTGGTCGAGATAATATTATAGTGGGCAGCTTTTAGAAGGGCAATATCCTGAACAATGCTTTGCCGACTGACCTTAAAAATTTCAGACAAGGCGGCTCCTGATACTGGTTCCCGGGAAGACCGGAGTGTCTTGACAATATCTTCCTGTCTTTGTTGTTTTTTCATCGGTTACACTGCTCCTTTTTATGTATTCTGCTGACTTATAAAAGCTGCAGATTTTTCATCGATAAATCAAGAATCGGTGAGGAATGGGTCAGCCCGCCACAGGAGATAAAGTCCACCCCGATATGGCCAAGTTCTTGTAAGCGTGCTTCGGTGACATTCCCCGAGCATTCACTGATGGCTCTGCCATCAATGATTTTAATGGCCATCTTGATGGTATCGACATCCATGTTATCGAGCATGATAATGTCGGCTCCGGCTGCTAGCGCATCGCTTAACATCTCCAGATTTTCCACCTCAACCTCAATCTTCCGGACAAAGGGGGCATATTTTTTTGTCGCGGCTATCGCTTCTTTTACGCCACCAGCGGCATTGATATGATTGTCCTTGATCAGAATGCCATCAGATAAATTATAACGATGGTTATATCCACCACCGACCGTCACCGCATATTTTTCAAAAATCCGCATATTGGGGGTGGTTTTGCGGGTATCCAGTAATCGGGTTTTGGTGCCTTTTAAATAGTTGGCCAGTTTGCGGGTATGGGTGGCGATGCCACTCATCCGTTGCAGATAATTCAGGGCAGTGCGCTCACCGGAGAGCAGGGTTCGGGCATCGGCTTTCACGACCGCCACAAGATCCCCTGCTTTGACGGGTTCACCGTCACTAAAAAACGTTTCTAGTCTTGCACTTTCATCCAGAAGTTCAAATACCCGCTGGTAAACAGCCAGACCGGCAATAACCCCCGCTTCCTTGGCAATCAGCTCGACCTGGGCTCTGACGCCCGCTTTGATGACAGCGTTGGTGGTGATGTCCTCACTGGTAATATCCTCTTTAAGTGCGGCTAAAATTAGCGGATCAATGTTAAGCTTTATCAATTCGTGCAATGACCTTACTCCTTTCGATTTCGTCCAGGATGACGGTTTTATAGTCGGTTTTTAACTGCTCCAGATCTTTGTAGTCATCAAGATCAAGGGTTGCTTTTAAAATCTCGGCGGTTTTATAATGATTTTGAGTATTTTTGGCTGCTCTTTTGGCAAAGACCAGGCTTTCAAGCAGCGAATTGCTGGCCAACCGGTTAGCACCGTGAACCCGATTGCAACTGATTTCTCCAATCGCATATAAATGCTCCATCGAGGTTCTGCTGTCCAGATCGACTTTTATCCCGCCCATAAAATAATGTTGGGCGGGGGTCACCGGGATACATTCGCTGGTAATATCATACCCTTCTTCCAGACAATGCCTAAAGATATTGGGAAAGCGATGGATAATCAACTCACGACCCATATCCTGCATCGACAGCCAGACGAAATCACTTTGATCTTGTTCCATTTGCTGATGAATGGCCTTGGTTAGCAGGTCGCGGGGCAGCAGTTCATCGACAAAACGCTGCATTTTGCGGTTATAGAGCACCGCCCCTTCGCCCCGTACCGATTCAGAAATCAGAAAACGCCGCCCCGGTTTCTGCGAATAAAGGGTCGTCGGATGAATTTGAATATAGCTGATGTTTTCTACTTCAATCTGACGCTTTAAGGCGATCGCGATGGCGTCTCCGGTCAAGTGGGCTAAATTGGTAGAGGAGTCAAATAGCCCCCCCAGTCCTCCGGTTGCCAAAACGACATAGTCGGAATGGTATAAATGAATTGCTCCTGTCCCATCACTGGCCACGATACCGCTGCAATGATTATCCTGAGTGATCAGATCGACCATTGCCATATTTTCAATAATGGTAATATTGGGTCGCTTTTTAACCGCAGCCAAAAGCTTACTGGTGATTTCTGCTCCGGTCAGGTCTTCGTGATAGAGAATCCGGGCTTTGGAGTGGGCGCCTTCTCTGGTATAGACCAATTGGCCGTTTTTCTTTTCGAATTCGACCCCCAGGTCAATCAGATCCCTGATAATCTCCGGCGAGCTGCGGATCATCACATCGACCGAAGCGCGGTCATTTTCATAGTGTCCGGCTTTTAAGGTATCCTCGAAAAAACTGTCATAATCATCGGCATCTCTGAGGACGCAGATCCCACCCTGAGCCAGGTAAGAATCACTTTCATCGACAGCCCTTTTGGTAACCATCAGAATCGCTTTGTTTGGCGGAATATTCAGGGCATAAAATAAACCAGAAGCGCCAGTTCCAACGACAATGATATCTGTTTTCGCCTTCATTTGATGTGCTCGCTCATTTGGCCAGTTCCAGCATTTTTTCCAAAGCCAAAACTGCCTTTGTCCGGGTTTCATTGTCGACTTCGATCTGATTGATGCCGTTTTCCAGCGCATAAGCGACCTTACCTAAGCTGATCTTTTTCATATTGGGGCAGATCTGCTTGTTATTGATGGTATAGAACTTTTTATCGGGATTATTTTTCTTGAGCTGATAAAAAATGCCAATCTCCGTCCCGATGATAAATTCATCGGCATCACTGGCGGTGGCGTAATCAATAATCCCCGAGGTAGACCCGACATAATCGGCGCCACCTATCACGGTCATGGTGCATTCGGGATGGACCAGTACCTTGGCCTTGGGATGGGCGGCCTTGGCCTCTTCTAGCTCATCGATCATGATTTCGTCATGGACGTGACAATAGCCGTCATTAAAGATAAACTGCTTTTCCGGAAGCTGGCTGGCAATGTATTGGCCGAGGTTCTGGTCCGGCACAAAATAAATATTTTGTTGGGGTAACGCCTTAACAATTTTCAATGCATTGGACGAGGTCACACAGACATCGACATATTTTTTAATTTCGGCGGTTGAATTGATATAGCAAACCACCGCCAGGTCATCGTATTTTTCGCGAACTTCTTTGATTTTATCAATCGCCGCCATATGCGCCATCGGACAGTCAGCCAGGGCTTCCGGCATGATCACGGTTTTCTGGGGACTGAGTATTTTGGCGCTTTCGCCCATAAAGGTAACCCCACAAAAGACAATCACCTGCTCCGGCAGCTCAACGGCAACCTTACTGAGATAGTACGAATCGCCGACATAATCGGCAATTTCCTGGATTTCATCGTTCACATAGTAATGGGCTAAAATAACCGCGTTTTTTTCTTTTTTCAGTTTTTCTATTTTTGACAAGAGCTCTTTCAATTTTCTATGCCTCCACCTTTTAATCGGGTTTTCATGATTAAAAGTATAGCACGGATCTTTACAGCTGACAAGCTGACTGTAAAGTTTATTTGATAAACTTTACGGTATTCGTTGAACTAGCAGTACCGACCAATTGTTAATCTGTTTTATGCTGCACTACACGAAATCCGCTATGCTTCTTTCGTTTAAGCCGCGGGCAGTCGCCAACTACAAGCAAAGCTTGTGATTGGCTCGTTGCCTTCGCGCAAGCTCGGACAGGCTACGCCGTGTCCGCCTTGATGCATAGGGTCTGACCCCTAGGTCACAACATGATGTAACAATTGTCGGTACTGCTTTATTTAATCCAATGTTTTTCTTAGTGTAGAAACTTCTTGATCTTTCGGTTGCCTGCCATCATCTGTCCGCCGATGATGATGCCGGCCTGGTAGTGGAGTTTGGTGTCGTCGCTTTCTGAAGTGAGCTGTTCTAGTAATTGCTGGTTGGCGAAGACGTCGTGGTAATAGCCCAGATCGTCCTGCATTTTTTTAAATGCCGCGATTGATTTGCTGGTTTTGTGGTCAACTATGCAAGCTAGCGCTTCGATCGCGTAGCGGAGCTTCTTGCTTTTGATGCGGACGCGATGAATCGCCTGTTGATCTTTTACATCCAGGCTTTTCATGCTTTTTTTGATTTTTTTTAACCAATTATCAACCTGCTTTTCGGTGTATTTTTTTAGCGATAGCTGTAGCAGTGGTGTGCTTTCATCCCAGGGGCCATTAAGCTTCCATACCCAAATGTCTAGTAGATCAAGGACAAAGGCATCGGTTTCTAGATTTGTCAATAGTGCCTTAAAGGCAATTTGGCGCTTGCCGATAAGATGGGCTTTAATGACCTCAAAGTCACTGATCGCCAGGACGCTGTCTTTTTCGATTTGCGAAATTTCTTCCAGCAGCACATCCAGCTGCCGGACTTCGCTAAATTGCTGCGCCATTTTTCTCAGCCTATCCTGCTTCTGCTGGTAGTCTGCTCTTTTAAATAATGGCATAAAAAAAGCCAGTATCGCCCTAAATTTTCGAATTGACACCCTAACCTGATGAACCGCTTCGGGATCGCTGAGATTTTCAAACAAACGATCATAGCTATTTATAATTTCATTAAAGCCATTTTTCATAATAATCTCCACCGATACGGCCACCTGCTTTTTTGCTTTTATATTCAGGCTTGATTGTTTAACAAGCTTGACTGATTTTATCGGTGGTATCTGGGGAAGCACTAAGCCTTTTTGATATCGCCCCTGATTTTCCACTAATCGGACTGCTAGCTTTTCCATCATCATCTATATTTCCTGCCTTTCAGATTTTTGCTAGATTTTTATTCGGATTTTTATTCAAATTTTTATTCAGACCCTTATTCTATCTATATACCCAAGCTTGCCTCAAAACGTTGATTAAATCAATTGTTTTTACAGTAAAGAAAAACAGGAAATCAACAAAGGCTGACTTCCTGAGGTTATTGTCGGTACTGAGTTAACTTTTTTGATAATTTTCTAGGGCTCACACCGTGTTTTATTTGTTTCCCACTATTTCAATAATTTCGTCGGCAATCTGGGCCGGCAAAAATCCGCAGCAGTTATATAAATCTGGGAGATCACCCTGTTCCATCAAGGGATTTTCAATCGCGCGAATCCGTAACTTAGCGGGCTTAAAATCCTCGTTTTGAGCGATCGCCGCAGCCAGTTTTTCGCCAATTCCACCGCTTCTAATCCCTTCTTCCAAAATATAAACAAGCTTTGCTTGCCCCATGAGTGAGAAGATTTTTTCCAGCTCAAGCGGGTAAACCTTGATTAGTTTGATTAAGCGGATCTGCTTGTTTGCTTTTAATAATTGAATTGCATCATAGGCATTTTGGGTAATTCGGCCATAGGTCAGGATCACAATTTCCGGATGCTCAGCGTCTTTGCCTACTTCTGAAAAATCCTGATAAGAGAGATCCCCATCATGGCTACAACCGCTACGGTCATATTGCTGCTCTGCTCCTTTAGGGTAACGAATCACTGCCAGGCTTTTATCTTCAAAACAAGTTGTAAAACTGATCTTCATTTCATCATAGGTTTCGGGACTATAAATCTGTATTCCCGGGATCGAAGACAGGTAGGAACAGTCGTAGATACCCTGATGGGTAATCCCGTCTCCTGGCACTAGCCCACACCGATCCAGAGCCATAATCAGGGGCAGCGTTTGAATCGCGGCATCATGAATCAGTTGATCATAAACCCGTTGAACAAAGGTTGAATAAATGGCACAAACCGGGGTTTTTCCATTGGCCGACAGACCGGCAGCAAAGGTGACCGCGTGTTCTTCGGCAATCCCGACATCAAAAAAGCGCCGGGGATGAGCCTGACTAAATCGATCCAGGCCCGTGCCACCAGTCATCGCGGCGGTAATCGCGCAGATCGAATCGTTGCTATTGGCCGCTTCAACCATGATTTTTCCAAACATGGCGGAGAAATTGTCCTCCGATGCTTTTTTTGCAATCCCCTTATCGCGGTCAAAGGGGCCGGATGAGTGATACATTTCGGGATGTTCTTCGGCATCGGGGTAACCCTTTCCTTTGACGGTATGGATATGTACCAGACAGCACTTGCTTTTGCTTTTTGCCTCACTGAGCACCGATTCCAGTTTTTTCAGATCACAGCCGTCAACCGGCCCCAGGTAATCGAGACCCAGATGTTCAAAAAAGTTTTCGGCTACCACCCGTTTTTTTAGTTGCTTTTTAAATTTTCGGGTGCCTTCAACCAGACCATCGCCAACAAGGGGAATCTTATGCAAGAAAGACTGGGTATGGTGTTTTAAATTAAAATAGTTCTGACTATTTCTAATTTTTGATAAGTAGTTTGACAGGCCGCCGACATTTTCTGAAATAGACATTTCATTGTCATTCAAGATAATAATCAGTCTCAAGTTTTCTTTGTTACAATTATTTAAGGCTTCATAAATCATCCCATTGGTGAAGGAACCATCTCCAACTAGGGCAATAACATAATCTTTTTTGCCATCAAGCTGATTGGCCATCGCCAGTCCCAGGGCAGCCGAGATCGAGGTGCCACTATGGCCGGCTCCAAAAGCGTCTTTATTACTCTCTTTCCGATTGGTAAAACCAGAGATTCCCTGCCATTGCCGCAGGGTATGAAACTGGTGGTGGCGCCCGGTTAATAATTTATGGGCATAGCATTGATGGCCGACATCAAAAACGATTTGATCGTCGGGATTGTTAAAAACCCGGTGGATCGCCAGAGTTGTTTCAACAATCCCCAGATTTGATGCCAAATGGCCACCGTTATTTGCTACCGTTACTAAAATTTTACTGCGCATTTCCCCGGCCAGACCATTAAGATCTGCAATCGACAGATTCTTTAGGTCTTGCGGGGATAAAATATCTTCTAATCGCTTCAATTTGAATCCTTTCACCGTTTCTCCCCCACCACATAACACTTGGGATCATCAAAACTATTGCCATCAATCACAGCAATTTTTATTTTACGGTTTTTCGTAATCAATCCGTCTTAATTTATAATCATATCATATGAAGAATTATTTTTCTTTAAAATCTTCTTCCGGGCTCATCGGTCTCTGAGACCTGCGGGTTATCTGTTATCAGTACTTCAAAGTCATTTGCCGACAAGGGTTTATAGAAATAGTAACCCTGTATTTCCGGGCAATTATTTTCTTTTAAAAACAGAAACTGTTCTTGGGTTTCAACCCCCTCCGCAATCACACTCAGGTTCATTTGCTTGGCCAGATGGAGAATCGTTTTGGCAATGTTCCCGGTGTCATTTTGGGGATAATCTTTAATAAATTCGCGATCAATTTTAAGCTTGTCAAAATTGAGATTCTGCAAGTATTTTAATGATGAATAGCCGGTCCCAAAATCATCAATGGCGACCTTCACCCCCAGCGCTTTAATCTGCTCCAGCTGGCCTCTGATCCCTTCCATGTTTTCGACCAGAATACCCTCGGTAATTTCAATTTCCAATAATTCTGCCGGCATTTGATATTTTTCCAGCAGATTTTTGATAATTTGCGGTAGATCTGATTTTTCAAATTGAATCGGTGAGAGGTTAACGGCTACCCCAATTTGACGTTTAGCCAGGCTCTGCCATTCTTTATTTTGCTTGATCGCTTCTTCTAAAACCCAATTGCCGATCGGAATAATTAAATCGGTTCGTTCGGCCACCGGGATAAATTGACCTGGGCTTACCTGGCCGAGATTGTCATTATGCCATCTCAGCAGGGCTTCACTGGCAATGATGGTGCTACTGTTGATCTCAACCTGAGGCTGGTAGACTAAAGTGAGTTCGTTCTTTTTAAGCGCCCCCCGCAATTCAGTTTCTAACTTCAAATTATTGATGTAATTTTCCTTGATTTCTTTCTCGTAAAATACATAGGTGTTACCGCCGGTTTGCAGGGCATAGTTTTTGGCAATATTTCCATATTCGATCAATTTGTCCAGATCGGCGCTATCCTCCTGGAAAAGCGCAATGCCAATGGCAAGGTTTAAATAAACCTTCTCGTTTTCGATTTCGACCGGCTCTTTGAGATAGGTCATCATTTTATTGATCAGCTGTCCAATCTCCAGTCTATCATTGCTGTTGACCCGGGCGATAATAAACTGATCTTTATGGAGAATGCCTAAAAGATCCGCTTCACTTAAAAATGTTTTAATCCGTTGCGATACCTCTTTAAGCAAAATTTTCCCGGATTTTTTTCCTAAATTATCGTAAAGCGTATTAAAATTAGTAATCTGCAGCACAATGATCGCCAACTTATCGTATTGTTTAATAAATTCCCGGCTTTTAATTTCAAAAAGAAGCAGCGTTGGCAGGCCGGTAATCTCGTCATAATGTTTAATTTTATTGATCGCCTCTTCAGTAATTTTAGTATTGGTTAAGTCTTCAAAGACCTCTAAATAATTACTCAAGGCATCGCTTTTACTATCAAATATTTTGGAGATACTAATATATTTGGGATAGGTGGTTCCGTCTTTTCTTTGATCAACAATTTCGCCCTGCCAGTTACCTTCCTGATTGACAATTTTCCAAATATCGCTATAAATATCGCGCAGCTGTTCATCGGTCTTTAAATCGATCGGTTTTCTTCCGATCACTTCATCTTCCTGATAGCCGGTAATGGTTGAGAATGCCTTGTTAATATAAACAATCCGAGTCCCCGCATCCATAACGATGATGCCTTCTTTGGAATTCTTAAAAATACTGTCGGTGATCTTTTCGCGCGAGCTGGCTTCTTTTTTTAGCAGCAGTAACCAGGAAAATATCAGGCTGATAATCACTAGAATAAGGGTCAATAACCCGGCAATCAGGATCATGGTGCGGTTATCCTCATTGGAAAAAACACCGAGGGTATCAAGCGGCGCTGCCCCAATCAAGACCCAGTGAAGGTTGCGATAGCCCTCCAGCGGATAAACGGGGGCGTAAAAATAAAGATCTTTTCCATCATCGAAATAGCCACTTCGCTTATTTAAGATGGCCTGCCAGATTTCCGGGTTTTCCTGACGAAAAGAGATATCCTGCTGCGGTTCATAGACAAAGGAAAATGCTTTGTTACTGTTTTCACTTAATAAATAATAGCCTTCCTCATTTAAGAGCAGAATTTTCATATCGATGTTACTTTTTGAGTCATTTTCAATTTGATCCAGCATATTTTTGGCCAGATAGTTCAACACCAGGATTCCCTGGCGTTCATTTTGGTCATTAAATACCGGCAGCACCAGTCGCATTAGCGGTTTGATAGGGGTTTCCACCTGCTTGCCCTGCATACTCAAATCCATCGGCGAGATATAGATTTCGCCGGGATTAAGCTTTATCCCTTCGAGAAAATAAACCTCTGCCCCTTTATTTTCTAAGGCCTCGTCAGCAACGGCGATGGTGCTATTGCCGCTTGCATTGACCCGAACCTTTTCGTTGCCATCAAGACCGACAAAACGGATCGAATCATAGATTTTTTTACTGGTCATCATATTTGAAAATATCCGCTTGAGCTCATTTTGATTGTTAACATCGCCAGGATTCTTGACATAAGCACTTATTTCACTGGAGTTCATAATGATATTGCCATCTGAGTTGATATCTTCAAAGATTGAATTGACATTGACGCTGACAATGGCGCTATTATTAAGCTGTCTGATTTTAATAATGTTTTTTCCGTTATCGATATTAATATTAATAAAGATGGCAGTAAAAACACTGACAATCAATAATCCTGGTGCAAAGATCATCAGAAAATACGCAAGCATTTGTTTGGTTCGCCTATTTTTAATTTCCATCATGTCTGCCCTTCTTTTATTTGATCGGAATAGTGATTTGAGCAATCTCTCTGCCCTTGCCCCGGACAAAGGTAACGGTAAGGTGATTACTGTCCGTTTCCAGGCCATAGGCAATGCTTGCCGAACAAGTGTCACCAATGGGAGTTTCTTTAATCATCCGGTTGGGATCTTTGAGATCATAAGCCACTAGTCTATTGCCGTCACCATCACTTACCACAAAGTCTCCCTGAGCCAAAAAGAAATCGATGTTACTTCTCTTTTCATAACTAATATTTGCGTATGTATAATCCAGAAAGACCACCTGTTTGGGATTAGTCGTTAACTTTTCATTTCTTTGCGGTGTTATTCTTGCCCCGTTAATTGTCAAACTATAATCGCCAGTGACAGTCGTCACTAAAAAGGGTTCATTTAATTCCATTTTCGGCAGTTCTTTTTCTTCAGTGCCGGTGGCATTGTTTTGCTTATTAAAATACGCTTCCATTCCACAGCCTGTCGTTGCCAAAAGCAGCAAGCCTAAAACTAAAAGCATTATGCATTTCTTTTTCATATCCTACCTCCGTATCTTAGATTATATCGAAGGCAGCTGCTGATAGCAAGGATAATTGCCGCTCTCTGGTCGCTCCTTGTTGTTTTTTACTTGTATCAGCGGCCTTGTGCCAGGCTGCACTTGCCGCTGGCGAGATTTGAACCAATCAGATCTCAACTATAGCTGATTGCCTGATCCGCAAAAATTAAAAACACCCCAAACAACATGATTTTCTGTTGTCTGGGGTGTTTTTACATTTTCAGAACTTAGTTTGTGGTCTTTTTTTGTGTTTTCTTTTTTTATGTTTTCTTTTATTTATGTTTTCTTTTACTTATGTTTTTTTATGCTTTTTTTTACTTTGTCAGCGGTCCAATTTTTCCGGCTCGGTATGCTTTGCTGTATTTGCGGCAATGTTTGTCACGGCCCAACAAGGCCTCGGTGGCAAAGATTGTCCCCATCATGTCACGGTTGTTGGGATCCATCACCGCCGAGTCCATCCCGGCTTGAATGGCATAGGCTAAAGCATTTTTATTAATCAACGACCGAATCGGCAGGCCGAAAGAAATGTTAGAAATCGCACCGGTAACATGAATGGTTGGATATAGTGCTTTGATGGCTTTAATTTCTTCAACAAAATTTAACAGCGACTGATTGTCGGTTGATAATGCCATCACACAAGGATCAATATGAATCCGTTCCGGGGCAATGTCATATTTGGCCGCCTTTTCAACCATCGTTTTGGTAATGTCAAGCTTGGTCTGTAAATCGGTCGGGATACCATTGTTGTCACAGGTAAGTCCCACCACTTCCCAATTATTACCTGCCATTAGCGGCAGCAATACCTCACACTTGTCGCCTTCTTCAGAAATCGAATTGAGCATCCCCGCTTTGTTGGCATATTTAAAAACAGCCTCAATCACGCGCGGGTTGGGGCTGTCAATGCACAAGGGTGTATCGGTAGCATCCTGAACCACTTCAATCAACCATTTCAGGGTTTCAATTTCGTATTCTGGTGCGGTACTGGCGCATACGTCGATAAAATCGGCGCCGGCCTCTGTCTGTTTTACTGCCCGATCAGCAATAAATCTGGCATCTCTTTTTTCGATCGCTTCTTTCACCGCTGGAATGGTACCATTAATTTTTTCTCCAATAATAATCATCTGTCTCTCCTGTTCTCATATCGATTAATCACAAAATCCATTTTTTTGTCACCCTAAAGATCTGTTCGAATCAGCTGTGCGACTGACCAGAATCACCGCAATCAACATCAGCACCGCTCCCGCAAGGGTATTGCCATTCCACGGTTCATTAAAAAATATAATACTGAGAATTAAGCTTACCACTGCTTCAAAGGCAATAATCAATGACGTTTCGGTCGAGCCAATTTTTTTTATCGCAAAGGTGACCATTTGCAATACCACAACCGTAATAATCGCTAAGGTCATTGTCAGCAAGAGTCTTTTTATCGTTAAGCCCGATAGTAGTGAATTGTCGCTGTAAATAAAACCATAGGTGCCTAATAACAGGGCACTGATTCCACCCAGATAAAAGATAATGACGGAATTATCGATTTCCTTAAGACTGCTTTTCTGCAGTCCCACCAGATAGATGCCATAGGCCAGTCCTGACCCCAGTGCTAACAGGCTCCCAATGTTTAATGAACTGAGCTTAAAGTTCATCAGAAATGCAATCCCGACGACGACAATCAACAGCGCCAAAATTTTTAACCGCTTGGGTTTTTCTTTAAAGACGATCGTCATCATAATAAAAACGAAAAACGGGTAAGAGAAGTATAGCATACTTGCCAGTCCGACGGGCATAAAAGAAAATGCCTGAATCAACAGAAAGGTCGCGCCACTATAGCCAAATATTGAGAAAATAGCAAGCTCAAAAAATTGTTTTTGTGATACGCGAATATTTTTCTTTTTTATTAAAAAGACCAATCCTGATAAGATAAAAATAAATGCATAGCGATAAAACAATATTGTCGTCGCACCGATACCATCTAGTATTAACAATTTTGTTAATACCGGTATCGTGCCGGCTAACAAGGCTGCTCCAATTGCTGCAAAAACCCCTAATGACATCCCTTCTCCCCTCGCCCTGACGCAGTTTATTTTAAAAAGGCACTCCGTTTAAGAGTGCCTGAAACAACTATTAATTCTTTTCTAAGACGCTCGCTTGCCACACAAACATTGTGATCTTGTCTTTAAATTTAATTAGATTGATTCAAGTTTATTAAAGTTAAACTTCCAGCATTTTCTTTCGATAAGCCTTCAGGTATTTTACGTTAAAATCATCTCGTCCTGCCAATGTTTCAGCCGCGCAAATGCTCGACATCATCTTTTTATCCAGGGGGTCGATTAACAGTCCATCGAGTCCTTTAGCAATCGCCATCACCGCAAAATTACGATTGAGGAATTTTCTTTCCGGCAAACCATAGGAAATGTTTGATAAGCCACAGATGGTATGAATGCCTTGATAGGTTTTCATAATTTCAGAAACCGAATCAATAAAACCCATGCCATAGCTTTTATCGGTGGAAATCGGCTGTACCAATGGGTCTACAAAGATATTTTCGAGCTTGACATTGTTTTGAACCAGTTTGTTGATCAGCTGATCGGCAATTTTTAGCCGTTGATCGGTGGTTTCCGGCATTTTTTCATCATCCATACAGAGCGCTACTATTTTATAAGGGGTTCCGGCAACAAGCGGTAAAATCGCATCGAGCCGATCTTTTTCTAACGATATGGAGTTGATCATCACATCATCTCCGTTAAGTTTTAAGCCCTGTTCGATCACTTTCGGATCGGGACTATCGACTGAGCAGGGCAGCTTTGTCACTGCTTTAATATTTTCGATCAGCCATTCCATGTAGTGGCCTTCTTTACCGACAAATATACCGGCGTTGACATCAATATAGGTCGCTCCGGCTTCGGCTTGATCGATAGCCAGTTTTCTTATAAAGTCCTGGTCTTCTCGCTTAATGGCATCCCCAACCGCTTTGCGGCTGGCGTTAATTAGTTCTCCAACGATAATCATTGCGCGCCCCGTTTAAGAAGCCATCAGGTTTCTGCCTAAAAGTACCGCTTCACCGGCATCCGGGGCATAACCATCAGCGCCAATATCGTTGGCAAAATCCTGACCCACGGGAGCGCCGCCAACCATTGTTTTGACTGGTAAACCAGAGCTTTTAATGGCGGCAACAGCTTCGCCCATGGCTGCCATGGTGGTTGTTAAGAGTGCCGATAAACAAATCAGATCGGCATTTTTTTCTTTGGCGGCTTCAATGAATTTTTCAGCAGGCACATCAATGCCCAGATCAATCACTTCAAAACCAGCCCCTTCCATCATCATTGAGACCAGATTTTTGCCGATATCGTGGCGATCTCCAGCAACCGTTCCAATAATCACGATCCCTCTGCCGCTGTTATCGCCTTTTAAAAGTGGTTTGATCATATCTAAGCCCAATTTCATCACATTGGCGGCCATCAGCATTTCCGGCACAAATAGGGTTCCTGCAGAAAATAATCGGCCGACCTCGTCCATTGCGCCGATCAGTCCCTCATTTAAAATGACACTGGTATCAACCCCAGCATCAATCGCTTCCTGTACTGCTGCTTCGACTTCTTCGTCTTCTAATTCCAAAATGGCATCATAAATTTTTTGTACACTCATTATTTTCTCCTTAATCTTTATTTAACTTCAGCTAATAGCTTTTCCAGTTCAGCTGCTTCTTCATCGGCAATCACATAGGTATGTACCCCATCATCAGGAAAGGCGCCATTGCGGACTTCGTCACAAAAGGCAGTAAATCCTTTTAATAACTCTGCCCCGACATTGGCATACTTTTTAACAAATTTAGGGGTGAAATCATCATAGTAGCCAACCATATCGGCATAGATCAATAATTGTCCATCGGTATGCGAACCAGCGCCTATTCCCAGCACCGGAATACTCAGGCGCTCGGTAATGGCCTTACCAACCACTGCCGGTACCCCTTCAACCAGGATAAAGGAAGCTCCTGCCGCTTCAATGGCCAGTGCCTGTCGCAACAATTCCATCGCCGCACCAGCGCTTTTTCCCTGCGCCTTGTAGCCACCCATTTGCGCTGCAAATTGGGGGGTTAAACCGATATGACCCATCACCAGAATACCGACATCAGAAATTGCCCGAATCCGTTCACACACCGAATCGGTGCCGCCTTCCAGTTTAATGGCATCGACTAGCGATTCTTTGGTAAAACGACCGGCATTAAAGACCGCTTCCTCGTTAGAAATCTGATAGGACATGTAGGGCATATCACCAATAATAAAGGTATTGGGGGCGCCTCGCCGGACCGCTGAGGAATGGGCAATCATATCGTCCATGGTGACCGGAAAAGTGGTTTCGTAGCCTAATGTGACCATTCCCAGTGAATCCCCTACCAGGATCATATCAACGCCAGCGCGTTCTTCATATTTAGCGGTTAAATAATCATAACCGGTGATATAAACAATCTTTTCTTTTCTTTCGGCCATTTCTCTAAAATTAATAATGCTTTTTTTCATGATAAACTCCTTATTATTTTAATTAACCGCAGGTCGGTTCTGCCGCTTAAAGGCCCCCCTGGCCATCAGCTGATACGGCCGATGGCAGCCTGGGGTCTTTATTTTTCGTTTCCTGATCAGGCCAAAACTTTTCTTACTTAAGTTTTCCGGTTCTTAAATAATCGTTAAGCTCTTCTTTATTCATCTTATCAATGCCAAGATATTCCAGGGTATAACCATTGGCGGTTAAATCTCTGCCCAGAATTGCCGAAGCCAAACTGATCATTGAGTCGACCACTGGTGTATTAACTCCATAGACATCGCCTAACTGTTGATAAACATAGCATCCCACCGGAATATCTTCAGTGATATAGCGATTTTCCATCGTAAATGGTCCGGTACCGTATTGGATTGGATCTTGTTTATCAAACGGAATCAAGTAGTCAAGGCCCATATATTCCTGTCCTAAGACATTTTCACGCGAGAAGAAATGTTCTTTTTCATAGGGTTGAATCCCCACCCCAATGGTGTCAGCCAGGGTACATTCTTCTTGATAGAAGGTATACTGAACCTGTGAAATGGATGGGCAGTAAGCATGGGAATAGATCGAGAATTTGTATTTGTCTTCGCCAAAAATCGTGCCAAAGTTTTCCATCGTTGATACGCCCAAGATCGCGCCAGGGCAGTGTAGCACCGGATTAACATTGGAGAAGCCGGTATCTAAAACCGTATCTCCGGCTACCGCGCCATCGCCACCAGTTACCGCATCCATTGATGGCAGGTATTTAGAGCTTTCAACAAAGGCTTCGGTATCACTTGCTGGCATAGCTGCGCCCCGTAGTGTGATCGCCCGATAGTATACTCGAATCTTATGGGTAATGACCCCACCAGGTATTTCCACCCGACTACCATAGGTTGAGCTTGACCAGCCGCCGACGATAACATTTTTAGTACAGCCGGCTTCGCGCATCATTTTGCGTAAGACTAAGCTACCGAAATTGTCGGGAAAAATATGAATGACCTGACCATCTTCGAGACAGGGAATCAGTTTTTCAAAAAATGGTTTGTGTCCAAAGGTTGGGGTTGCGATCACTATAATACCGGCGCCCTTAACTGCTTCCGCCACATCGGTGGTGACCTTATCCATTTTGGCAAAACCTTCTCGTTCAAAGCCATAAAGATTGACCTGTTCGCCAAAGAATTTAATTCCGACTTTTTCGACATTCATTAATGTTTTCTCGGCAAAGGGTTCTAAATCACAAATTCTTACCTTTGCTCCCCCTAAGGCACAGTCTCCGGCAATTGCCTTTCCTACTGCACCAGCACCTAATACTGCAATTGCTTTGTCTTTTAAATAACTCATGTCCGCCATATTTTTTCTCCTTTTATCATCTCAATTATTAAATTGATTAATCGTTTTCCTAACACTAATAAACAAGCAAGGTTTGTGCCAACATTAATTTCTAGCAGTACGATTTACTTTTGCTAATCGATGGGCTTCTAAACGCCTTTTTCCACTGCACTTCACGCTTCTTAAAAATTACTGCAAAATTTTAGGCAGCTGCTGCTTTTAGATTGTTTTTTTATTGTCTTAAGCTTATAGAAAGTCATTTTTAAGCCATTCTAATTGGTGCCATGATATTTTGCATGCATGTGTATTTTGCAGCTTAAAGGTCAGCCAAGAGCGCTCACCAGCACCTTTAATTGTTTAAAAAAGCAAGAGCAGCTCACCAATTGGCTTCATGCTCTCACTTTTTTGAATCACTTTAGTTATTTCTTTGTTTGCTCATCCAAATTGAACCATTTTTTATGAATTTTCGGATCGGCCAGCTCGGCGGCGGCTTCATCAGCGGCGGCTACAGCCTCCTGCTCCATAAAATCGGCATATTCAAGTTCATCCCGCTTCAGTTTGCCGGAAAACAAATGATAAAGGAAGCCGAGAATCATCGCCAATTCAATAAAGAGGATCGGGAAACCAGCAATGGTTTTAACAATCTTGATCCCGTCAATCCCGCCACTGATAACAAATACCAGCGAAATTAAACCGATAAAGATACCCCAGAATACTTTAATTGATAATGGTGCTTCTTTGACGCCTTTGGATTGTTTTAATGACATGGTCGAAATTGTCGATGTCATTGAATCCGCCAGGGTAATAAATGATAAACCGATGGTGACTAACATGATGATCCGAATTAATTCAGTAAATGGCAGGAATTCAAAGATATACATCATAAAGGCCTGAGCGCCATTGTCAGCCAGGAAGCCTGACATATCGGCAACACCGCGGAGTTGGAGGTCAAGTGCAAATCCGCCAAAAATGCTAAACCAGAGAATCCCGAACATTGCCGGCAGAATGACATTGACGGTAATAAACTGGCGGATTGTTCGACCATAAGATAATTTAACCAGGAACAAACCAACGATTGGTCCAAAGGATAACCAGTCAACCATCCAGTACATATCCCACCATTGGGGCCATAAATCACTGTCCAGAACGGGTTGGGTAAATAAGCTGGAATCGATAAAGGTATTAATAAAGTTCCCAAATGATTGGGTAAACAGATTGAAAATATAGGCTGTTGGGCCAGTGATCAAAACAAAGATCATCAGGGCAATAAAAATCCAGGCGTTCTTGTCACTTAACCAGGAAATCCCACGATCCAAACCGGTTGCACTAGAAATCGTATAGGATGCAATAATGACACAGGCGATCACCGCCCATACC
>JAHIQT010000179.1 GCA_018903255.1 Bacillota bacterium
AGCACGAAGCCCCCTTCAAGATAAGATATCTCACCAGAAATGGTTAAGGTCCCTGATAGACGATCAGGTAGATAGGCTGGATGTGGAAGTATGGTAACATATGGAGCTGACCAGTACTAATCGACCGAGGTCTTGATCCAAGATTTTATACACTGTGCTGTTTTGAATGATCATCCGGGTTTTTGTAAAAAACCCGTACTGAGCAAAGCGCGAGCGTGCGAAGGATGATGAGCGTTCGGCATTTTTTAAGCATTCTTATCCGCAAGGAATAAGAAAAGAATGATTAAAAAATACCATCCATTAAACAATGATATAATTATAGCAAGTAGGGATAAGGATGATTTTTTGTTCGAAAAATAATGATGATAATAAGGATTATTTTTCAAACAAAAGATCGGCCATTTAGCCGGTCTGACCGCTAACGCTCCTTCAGACCTATTTGTTTCAGTCGATTTACAATCGCCTGAAAAAAAGCTAAATGATCCCGTAATGATGGCGGAAGGGCCACACCTGTTCCCATACCGAACACAGCAGTAAAGTCTTCCAGCGCCGAAAGTACTTGGTGGGCAACTGCCTGGGAGGATAGGACATTGCGGGACTTTTTTTGCGCGAAACAACGAGCCATGCGGCGAAAAATATAAAAAAGAGAGATTAAAGAGCAAATTCATTTGTTCTTTAATCTCTCTTTTTTATATTTTTAGGAAGGAGCCATCTGGCGACTGACGCGACTGAGGCGCAGCGCAGCGGAGCCGAAGTGCCGCATGAGCGAGTATAGCCGCGGTGATTCAAGTTCACTTGAAAATCAATGTTCATATATCTGTTTTTTTATGGGGCGAAGCCCAAACGCAGGCGCAGCGCGAGCTACGCCGAAGTGCCGCATGAGCGAGTAAGCCGGCAGTGATTATGAGCAGAGCGAAGCAAAGGTGCAAAAAAGAACGCAGTTGACGAGGGTTTGATCCAACTAAGGATTAAACAAACCCGAGGAAACTACGATCCGATAAAAGAAGCCATGCGGCGAAAAATATAAAAAAAGAGATAGAAAAGCAAAGTGATTTGTTTTTCTATCTCTTTTTTTCATGTTATAATGAAACAGATTAAATGAATAAGTAATTGCATTTTGTAATTAGGAGCTGAATATGAAAAAAAACTTTGCATTATTGTTACCGGTGCTACCGTATCTGATCATGACTTCCTTGATCTTTTTTTTCTTGCCAACGCTAGATCCGACGACAAGCTATTTTACATTCTTTATGTTGCTAGTTATTCCCCTATATTGTTTTATTTCTGCTTTTGTATACGGATTAAAAAATGGGATTGTCTGGTTTTATCCGATTTTTATTGGTATCATTTTTCTACCAGCAATATTTTTGATTATTGATACGAAGGCGCTGATTTATGGATGTGGTTATGGTGTGATTGCGATATTGGGAATGTACCTTGGTAGCTTCGTAAAAAAAAGAAAAGATGATGATTCAGACTTTGAGAAATAGCACGATTAAAAACCGTGGATGTTTGCAACAACGATCAATAATCAATGCGCGTATGCCAGACCAGGTAAATGCAACATTAGTAAAAAAAAGAGTAACTTGTTTATTAAGTGACGCGACATTACTATTTTAACGCTCGTAAATTACCGAAATTAGGTGTCAACAATGATTGAAGGCAGTGGTTGATTATGATACAATGTTTGCGTTAAATACACTTGTGCAGCAAGATAACTAATTCTTAGTTTTGAGACAAAATAATTAATGGTGAAGAGGTGTGCTGAAAATGGAAAAAGTTGGTTTTTTAGAAAAGTTACGGTACCGGTTTGACAACCTGATGTCAAAAGGAACAGGGATTTTGTTATTGTCTTTAGCCAGTGCAACGGCAATTATGATCGCTGTTATTTCGCTGATTGTCTGGATTACCCAATCTGGTCCAACCGCAAGTTTTACTGAACTGTTATGGATGGGGCTAATGAGAGCGATTGACTCGGGAACGGTAAGTGGGGACACCGGAAGTGTTGGTTATATCTTTCTGATGTTTGTCACCACCTTAGGTGGCATCTTTATACTCAGTATTCTGATTGGGATCTTAACTACCGGTATTGAGTCAAAATTGGATTCGCTACGAAAAGGTAGATCTCGGGTTATCGAGAAGGATCAGACCATCATACTGGGCTGGTCAGAACAAATCTTTACGATTATCGAAGAATTGATCGAAGCCAATAGCAGTCGCAAACATGCCTGTATAGTCATTATGGGGAATCATGATAAATCGGAAATGGATGATGCTATCCGGGAACGGATTAGCGATATGAAAACCACGAGAATTGTTACGCGACAGGGAAATCCGATCGATATCGATGATCTGACAATTGTTAGTTTAAATACCTCTCGATCAATTATTATCTTACCAGAAGATGATACCCGAGTCATTAAGACGATTCTTGCAATTACGAATAATCCCAATAAACGGAGTGAACCGTATAATATTGTCACTGTGTTAAAAAATCCAGAAAATATTCAGTTGGCTAGAATTGCTGGAAATAATCAAGCTGAAATAATTCTCAGCGATACCTTGATCTCCCGGATCATTGCGCAAACCTGCCGTCAACCCGGTCTTTCGACTGTTTATACTGAACTTTTAGACTTCGACGGGGATGAAATATATTTTTGCGATTGTCATCAAGCGATTGGCAAAACCTTTGGTGAGGTCTTGTTTATGTTTGAAAAATCGACAGTGATTGGCATCGAGTCTCACGGAAAAACCTATTTGAATCCGCCAATGGACACGGTTTTACAGGCGGGAGACGTAGTTATTGCCATCTCAGAAGATGATGATACTAATGTCGCAGAAACGGATCATCAATATAGTATTGATGCAGGAGCAATTATTCAAACCTTAGTAACAACACCGGATCGCCCTGAAAAAACATTGATTCTGGGCTGGAATGATAATGCCCACTTAATTATTCAAGAAATTGATAATTATGTTGCCCAGGAGTCAATCCTAACTGTGGTTTCAGACTGTGTTGAAGAAGAAGACTTCCAGACAGCTCTCAGCCAGGTTATCAACCAGAGAATTGAATTATTAAAGGGGGATCCCAAAGATCGGCGTATATTAGATGAATTGATGGTCAAAAATTATGACCATGTTATTATTCTGTCTAATAATTCTGAGCTAGATGTGCAGGAATCTGATGCAAATACGCTGGTAGTGCTGCTTCAGCTTCGGGATATTTCCGAAAGACTTAATTGCCGTTTTTCGGTTGTTAGTGAAATGATGGACTTTAGAAATAAAAAACTGGCGGAAGTGACAAAGGTCAATGACTTTATCGTTAGTGAAAAATTGATCAGTCTGATGCTGACCCAGGTTTCGGAGAACAAAATGATCAATATGGTATTTGAAGATCTATTTGATGCTGCCGGTTCGGAACTTTATATTAAAAAAGCAGCAAAATATATTATCACCGGGACAGCCGTTAATTATTACACTTTGGTTGAAGCGGCAAAAAGAAAGAACGAAATCGTCATTGGTTATGTGATTGCTGACGAACAAAAAGATGCTCAAAAGAATTATGGGATCTATATCAATCCGGCTAAATCAACTGTGGTTAGTTTAGCTGACCAGGATAGTGTGATTGTAATTGCAGAAGATTAATATTTGGATGTGACATATATTGTCGCGAGAAATCATGACTTTGTCGGTCCTTATGGAAATGAATTCTATTTACTTTCAGGAATAAAGCTCAAGATATGGTAGAATGGTTTCTAAGAGAAATTAAGCAATTTAGAAAAGATTCGAGAAAAGAGGAGAAGATGACCGATATTGAAAGCTTAAAAAAAATAGTTGAAGAGTCAGGAAATATGGTTTTCTTTGGTGGAGCTGGTGTTTCAACGGAAAGTGGTATTCCAGATTTCAGAAGCGTCGATGGCCTGTACAGTCAGACCTACAAATATCCGCCGGAAACCATTCTTTCCCACGAGTTTTTCATGAATAATACTGAAGAGTTTTATCATTTTTATCGCAATAAAATACTGCACCTGGAAGCGAAACCAAACGATGCCCATATAAAGTTGGCAGAACTGGAAAAAAAAGGTAAATTGAGGGCGGTAATTACCCAGAATATCGATGGACTTCATCAATTGGCAGGCAGTAAAAAAGTGCTGGAACTCCATGGCTCGGTTCATCGTAATTACTGCATCCGCTGTCATCAGGCCTATCCGGTTCAAGCAATCCAGGAAAGTCAGGGAGTACCTCTATGTAATTGTGGTGGTACCATTAAACCGGATGTGGTATTGTATGGTGAAGGTCTCAATAATGATGTAATGAAGCAGTCGGTTGCTGCCATTACAGGTGCCGAAGTTCTGATTATTGGCGGAACCTCGTTGGGTGTTTACCCGGCCGCAGGACTGATTGATTATTACCGGGGCAAGAACCTGGTACTGGTTAATAAATCCGCAACGCCGATGGATACGCGGGCGAATCTGATCATCAACGGAAGTATCGGGAAAGTATTTAAACAACTGAAATGGAGTGAAAAATAAATAACAGCTATGGATGGTCAAACAGAACTGAGATACCGACAAAGCAATCGGTTATTAAGATTGCTGCTGGATAACCACACCGTTGAAGAGGTTGTCGAAACGATTAGTTATCTGATGAAAAAACCAGTTATATTTATTGATATAAACTTTACCATTCGCGGAATGAGCCGAACCGCTGAAATCACCGAACCCTCATGGAATTTTGCAATCTCTAAAGGATTTTGTAGCCACGAGTTTATTTTTGAAATCGTCAATATCGAAGAGGTCAAACGTTTTCCCAAGGATCGAACGCCCTATGTGGTGGGAGCGGAAAGCGAGTCGAAGGTATTGGTGTCGCCAGTGATCATTCGCGGTAAATATGCTGGAGCAATGGTGATGTTTTTCGAAAAAACGGAAGTCCAGAATGAGCATTTTGAGTTGCTGCTACTGGCTAATGAGGTGCTGACCGAAATTATTTTAAAGATTCCGATGTATAAGTATCTTCGCGGCAATATCAATGAGGGGATCCTAAAGGATCTGATTGAGGGTCGAGATAAAGAGAATGCCGATTTTAAATCTTGGGTACTGGAATCAGAGCTCAATACCAGCAATAATCTTTGTGTACTCGTTTCCGAAAAAGATGATGCGAAGCTCTATCAAGAGGTCATTAAAGATTCATTGCGGGATGATCTGTATCATGTTTTTCCAAAGTCACATGCAATCTTTTATGGCAATCAGATGGTTATATTATGTACGGATCTGGAAAAAGCGAATACCGATAAGGGAATCAATCGGTTGAAGAAATTTATCGAAAAACATCGATTGCGACTTGGGGTCAGTGAGTTTTTTCAGGGGATAGAAAATTTTCAAAGCTATTATTTTCAGGCGGGTGCAGCTATTCGGATCGGTGCAACAATCGATGAAAAAAAGCGGCTTTTCAAATATGATGATTATAAATTTTTTCATCTGCTTGAGAAGGTAGCCGGTGATGGTAGAAATAACCTCAAGGATTTTGTCCAAACCGGCTTGCTAACGCTTAAGAACTATGACCGGGAACATCAATCAGAGTTGTTCTATACGTTAAACACGCTCAGTGATCAGGGCTGTAATTATAAAGAAACCTGTGAAATTCTCCATATTCACCGAAACACGCTCAGTTATCGTATCGATCGGATTAAGGCGCTTACCCAGTTGGAACTGACAGACCCAAAGGTTCAGTTTGATCTGGCATACTCGTTTCGGATATTAGAATTTTTGAAACATCAATAACTTTTCGCCTTAGTCACTGAGTTAAGTGAGTTAACAATTACGGGGATGCGTCTTTATTACCGCTGTGCATAACGCACAGATCGAATTTGAGATTTTGTTAACTGCGGCTGATGTTTTTTTGCGAACAATCGTATATTCTAACACAGAGGGATTGTGACCCCTTGCTAGGATGGTGTAAAGTTCATACTAGACCCCTTATATCTAAGAGAGCTCAGGCTCTTTTTCTTTTTTTTGAAAAAACGCTGCAATTGCTAGTGATCTGGCATGAGGGTTATAAATTTGATCTTTGTGAACTATGCACAAATGTCAATTGATATTTTGGCAATAGCGACCATAGTAAAAGTTTAGTCTTCTTGATAAACTGATGGTGTAAACATTATCAGAACCACTCGATGGCGTTTATATGTTTACTAGATCAAATTTTATTTATAAGGAGAAACGAGATGGATTTAACATTATTAATTGCTGCTTTTGGCGGCGGCTTGTTTGCAGCCGCCATCGGTGGAGTGCCATCATTTATTTTTACCGGGTTAACAGTCGTTGCCGCTATTCTAGCCGGAGATTTTGGCGCACCAGCCATTGGTATCGTCAGCTTTGGATCATGGTTCTCGCCATGCGTAGCCTTTGCCGGTGCCGTAGCCGCCGCTGCTTATGCTAAAAAAATTGGAAAACTGGAAGTTGGCGGGGACATTATCACCCCACTGGCAGGATTAAAAGATGCGTCAGTCTTACTGGTCGGCGGAATCTTTGGTATTATTGGTTACTTATTAAACTTTGTTGTCGGCACTGTAATTGGTGCAAATGTACTTGGTTCAGCAGCCTGGACCGACACGGTTGCTTTAAGCGTGGTCATTTCAGCGATTTTGGTTCGCTTAATTTTTACCAACTCCGGCTTAACAGGTAAAACTCCAGCTGGAGTAACACGACGTTATCTGCCACAGGGTTCTGATTTGATATTCACCATCGTTCTAGGCGCTGGCTTTGGGATTCTGGTTGGTGGTATTACAGCAGCCTTTGGAAATATGGCTTTAGCGGGTTCAGCTGAAGCCGCATATCTTTTCTCACAGATGGGCGGCTTTGCCTTTGGTATCGCAGCCGTTGGACTAATTTTTGCCTGTATGGGACTGTCTTTCTATGGCTGCCATCATATTGTATTGCCAGCCGCGTCTACCGCCATCGTTGTTTTCTCGGGAACCTTAAGCCCAGTGGCAGCCATTATCGCTGCCGCCATCACTGGTATTCTAGGAGCATTAATCGGGGAGTTTGCCGGGTTAACCTTTAACAGCTACGCAGACAGTCACATCGACCCTCCGGCCTGTACAATCTGGGTTTTACAACTGATTAACTTTTCAGTACTACCTTTAATTTTACCTTCTATTATGTAATTTAATCATCGAGTGGTATAGACTTTTGCTTAGGCAAAAGTCTGAGGTTGTCGCTAAACTACCATACCGACCAATTGTTAATCTGTTGTTCGCCGCGGAATCGGACAGGCTTTGCCGTGTCCGCTCCGATGCGTAGGGTCTGACCCCTAGGTCACAACATGATGTAACAATTGTCGGTACTGGGTTATCTTTTTTGACAGGCTGAGACTTTTGCTTCGGCAGAAGTCTTTTTTAGTTTTATGTTCATTATTTCAATGATAAATTTCGCTGCAAATTGACCACAAAATCCTGAATATTGGTGATGATCGATCTGGAACTGAGGCTACCCCGATCCTTTAATTTATTGACCACAAATTCGGAGATATCAACAGTATAAAAATAAACCGGCCGTACCAGCCCGTCAATAACCTGGTAGGAAGGCGTCATATTGCCGGTGGCAATGGTGTGGAGCTGGGTAGCCAAACAGATGATCGTGGTGGCTTTTTTAGTATGAACCCGCAGGGCATCTTGGGCGCTGTAAACATCGGAATAGACACCCGGTAAGGGGCCATCATCGCGAATCGAACCGGCTAAAACCATCGGGATATCATTTTTAATACAGGAACTGATAATCCCGTCTTCAATTTTATATACGTCGATTAAATTCTCTAGAGAACCACAGCTTCGCGCCCGATTGATGGTTTCGATATGATGATAGTGACCAAGCGATTTATTTTCTTTGGAATAGATGTCCTGACCGAGGGCAGTGTTAAAAAAGTGCGATTCCAAATCGTGAGTTGCCAGCGCATTTCCGGCAAAGAGGGCATCCACATAGCCCATTTCGACCAGGTGGGTCATGGCATTTCGCGAATCCTGATCAAAGGTTACCGCCGGGCCAAGAACCCAGAGAATATAGCCGTTATCCCGCTCGAATTCCAATAATTGATAGAGCCGGTCATAGTCTCGGGAGTAGGCAGTTTCCCGGGAATTAGAGGTGCGAAACGAAAAATTATCGCCATCTTGCTGCTTTTTGCTAAAGGCAAAATGATCGACATAAACTCCGTTTCCGCCATCTTCATGGCGTCCCACCACAACCGCATCGCCTTTTTTGACATTTCTGAATTCGATCGCCTGGGGTCGATCATTGGCAATGACAACGACGCAGTCCATCCGGCTTTCAGATATCAGCTGCCAGCTATCATGAATTTTAAAATACTCGGGGAAGATCGTCGTGGCATAAAAGTTTTCTGGCGCCACGCCATCCATCGGAGCTGGCATCGTGCGAACACTGGGGGCTTTAATAAAAAAGTTTTCAGAAAAATCAGGAGCCGTATACGTTGGCAGGGTAAACATAGGCACACCTCGTCGTAAAATTTTATCGTAAATAATTTTATTTATTATACCATATCAATGCTGCTGATGGCAGCGAAAGTGGGTGTAGTCGGGATAACAAAAAACACCGCAACAATTAGTGCAGAAAGACGACCATTGGCGGTGTTAATAAAAAATCTCAGTGCGATTAAGCTTTTTCGGGCAATTCAAAATGGGGTTTTTCAAAATCAAAAAGCTTTGCTGCGTCGGGTTCGTTTAGCAGGAAGGCTTCCATTTCATCACGCTCCATGGGCGGAAGGTCTTTTAAAACCAAACGGATACTGTCGCCAATGGTTTGATTAAAAATTGAGAAAGCCTGTTTTCCTCCTTTTATAAAGAACAGATTGCCTTTTTCGCCAGTACACTCTAGCACCACTCGGATGCCGTCAATACTGCAGGACTCATTCTCTGCTACGCAAACAATCTTATCATTCCCGGCTATATCAAGGGATAGCGCTTTGATGGCCGCTAGCGAAGCCCGGACACCAATCGCCAGGCCGGGACAGTGATGTCCGTGATAGGTTACACATTTTTCCCATAATGCTACATTCATTTTTTACTCCTTTCGATAAAACAGGAGACCCACTGCTGCGGGTCTCCTAAGTTGCTAATTTCTTATCTTAGTTTTTAAAGCTGTGAATCGGGGCTGGGATCTGTCCGCCGCGATTTACAAAGACCGAGCAGTCATTCTTATTGACTGGCATAATCGGTGCCCGACCCAGCAATCCGCCAAATTCGGCAGTATCACCAACGTCTTTTCCATAAACGGGGATAATCCGAACCCCGGTGGTTTTATTATTGATGACGCCAATGGCAGCCTCATCGGCTAAGATCCCAGAAATAGTAGTAGCTGGGGTATCACCAGGGATGGCGACCATATCGATGCCAACTGAACAGACGCTGGTCATCGCCTCGAGCTTGTCAAAGGTTAAGGCGCCGCATTCCACTGCTTCGATCATCCCTTCGTCTTCGCTAACCGGGATAAAGGCGCCGCTGAAGCCACCCACCGAGGTAGAAGCCATAATACCACCTTTTTTGACGGCGTCATTAAGCATCGCCAGAGCTGCCGTGGTGCCGTGGGCGCCGCAGTGCTCCAGACCCATTTCCTCGAGAATCCGGGCAACACTGTCGCCGATTTCTGGGGTTGGTGCCAGCGATAGATCAAGGATGCCAAAGGGTACATTGAGGCGCTCGGCCACTGTTGTACCAACCAGATGACCCGCTCGGGTAATCTTGAAGGCGGTTTTCTTGATGATTTCAGCCATTTCTCCAAAGGAAGCATTCTGGGCTTTTTCCAACGCCCGTTTGACTACCCCGGGGCCACTGACCCCAACATTGAGGACTGATTCGGCTTCGCCGACGCCGTGGAAGGCGCCAGCCATAAAGGGGTTGTCTTCAACTGCATTGGCAAAGGCGACAAACTTGGCACAGCCGATCGAATCCGCATCGCGCGTCAGGTAGGCGGTTTCTTTAATTATCTCACCAAGACGTTTGACCGCATCCATATTAATGCCGGCTTTTGAGGAACCGAGATTAACCGATGAACAGACACAATTGGTAGTTGCCAGCGCTTCAGGAATAGAGTCGATCAGAATTCGGTCGCCTTTTGTAAAGCCCTTGGGAACCAGCGCCGAAAACCCGCCGATAAAGTTTATCCCGACTGTTGCTGCGGCGGCATCGAGAATTTTGGCATATTCAACATAATTCAGGTCATCGCTGCTACCGGCGATAAGTGATATTGGTGTTACTGAGATGCGCTTATTGACAATCGGAATTCCCAATTCATTTTCAATCCGTTCGCCTTCTTTAACGAGGTTCTCTGCCAATCGGGTGATTTTTTCATAGATTTTCTGGCGGCTTTTTACTCCGGAGGAATCAATGCAATCCAGCAATGAAATTCCCATGGTGATTGTCCGGATATCAAGCCGTTCTTTATCAATCATTCTTACCGTCTCGAGGACGTCTTTAAACATTGCCATAATCAGGGCCGCCTAAATGGTGTGCATAGCATTGAAAAGATCTTCATGCTGAATACGGATGGACATCCCAATGGTTTCGCCCACCTCTTCAAGACCGTTTTTCAGGACATTAAAATCGACAGACATATTTGTCATGTCGACCAGCATGATCATGGTGAAAAAATCATGCATAACGGTCTGACTGATGTCTTCAATATTGACATTATTTTCAGCCAGAATTTTAGAAACATTATAAATTATTCCGGTGCGGTCATTTCCTATAACCGTAACTACTGCTCTCATTTTAAATTACTCCTTAATTTTCATTGTTTTATTAGTTTAAACCAAAAAGGATCGAATCACAAGTTATAATGTAGATTTTAAAAGGAAAGGAAAGAGGAAAGACGATAGTGAATTTATTTTTAAGTTTTTCGATATAAAATGAATACAAAAGTTGGTAATTATTAACAAAATAAATATTTGATTTTTGCTTAATAGCGGCTTTCGTAACTTGTGAAGGGTGGTGGAGTGTGGTATAATGTGGAAGATAATGGAAGAGCAAAGTAAGAAGGAGGGGGATCAGGATGTTTTTTGGAGAGTATGAACATAATATCGACGACAAGGGACGATTGATTATTCCTTCAAAATTCAGAGAATCTCTGGGCGGAGAATTTGTCTTGACAAAAGGACTCGATTGCTGCCTGTTTGTTTTTTCAATGGAAGAGTGGGAGAATTTTGAAAGTAAGCTAAAATCTCTACCTGTATCGGATAAGGATGCGCGAGCATTTACCCGATTTTTCTTTGCCGGTGCCGCCGATTGCGAACTCGACCGACAAGGCCGGGCAAGTATTCCACTTTCGCTTCGCAAGTATGCAAAAATAACAAAAGAGGTGACCATTATCGGGGTTTCAAATCGATTGGAAATTTGGGACAGTCAATTATGGTCCAGCTATAATGACAATGATGATTTAAACTATGAGGATATTGCCAATAACATGGCAATGCTGGGAATATAAATGAAACCACAAACATTTTCACACACTACCGTATTGCTGCGGGAATCCATTGATGGCCTGGCGATCAAGCCAAATGGCGTCTATGTGGATTGCACCCTGGGCGGGGGTGGACATTCCCAATGGATTTGTGAGTCATTGGATGAAAGCGGTGTTTTGGTCGGGATCGATCAAGATGATTATGCTTTGGACTATGCCAAAAACCGACTGGCGGGTTTTGCCTGCCAACGTCATTTTGTAAAAAGCAATTTTGCCAGTTTAACCAAGGTTCTAAAGGGCCTCCATCTCTTTAGGGTCGAAGGTATTCTATATGACCTCGGGGTTTCGTCATTTCAACTGGATGATGATACCCGAGGCTTTTCTTATCATAACGATGGCCCGCTGGACATGCGGATGAATCAGTCGGCAGAACTAACCGCCGAAATAGTGGTCAATGATTATCCCCCGGGAGAACTAAAAAAAATACTTTTTCTTTATGGAGAAGAAAAGTTTGCTAGCCAAATCGTCAAATCGATCGTCAGAGCCAGGGATCTTAAGCGCATCACGACCACCCTGGAGTTGAGTGAAATAATTAAGAATGCGTATCCACCCAAGGAACGCTTTAAAGAAAAACATCCCTCAAGAAAGACCTTCCAGGCCATTCGACTGGAAGTTAATGGGGAATTAAAAATACTCGAAGATGCTTTAAGCCAGGGTCTTGAAGCCCTAAAACCGGGCGGAAGAATGTGTGTGATCACCTTTCATTCGCTGGAGGATCGGGTTGTTAAGCATCTATTTAGAGAAAAAGCCAATCCCTGTACTTGTCCGTCAGATTTCCCCCAATGTGTTTGTGGGAAATTGCCGGAAGTGAAGCTCGTTTCAAGAAAACCGATTGTTCCAGGAAGTGATGAACTTGAAGAAAACCGGCGTTCTCGAAGTGCCAAGTTACGGATTGTGGAAAAGCTGGAAACAGGAAGTTAAGAATTAAGGAGTGTTTCATGGCGACTACAAAAAAAAGAGTGAGAATGCCGAAACAAAAAGCAAAACACATGACGATAAGCTCTTACGTCATGCTTATCGGCCTGATTGCCTTTGCGGCGATGATCGGAATATTATTTCAACACGCTTTGATCAACGAAAAGAACACTGAAATCAGAGAGCTCCAGAAATCGCTGGCAGATGCGATTCAGGTTAACGACAGTAAAGAGGGTCAGTTGGTCACAAATATGAATCTTCAATTGATTGAGTCTCAAGCCAGAGGTTATGGTATGACCGAACCGGTTCAGGAACAATATCGTCGGGAATTGGTGACGGAGAAAAAAGAAGAATCACTGATGACCGATTCGCAAATTGTCAGAAGTTGGTTCGAAAGCTTATTCTAGGTTTATTTAAGCTTGATCAGGTAAGCTTAAATGAAAAAATTTGGAGAAAAAACGTGAATATAAAAAAGAAGGCGCAACGAGAGATTGGACCGGTCGGCAAACAGAATCGTATCATGATTGCCATGGTTGTCCTGTCGTTGTGCTTAATTGTTGTTATTGGGAAGTTGTTTTCCCTGCAAATCGTTAATTCAACTGGCAAGTATGAACGCCAGGTCGATCAGCTTGTTGAAGAGGTGCCGATTAAAGCTTCTCGAGGCGACATCTATGATCGGAATAAGAATATTCTGGCGAAAGATTCCTCCGCTACAGCTGTCAATGTGATCCCCTATGAGGTCGAAGATCCTGAGCGTCTGGCCAGGACATTAAGCAGCAAACTGGGCGTGAAGATCGAAGATGTCCAGAAAAAAATCACCGTCCTGGAGAATGACATCGTTGAAGTAAAAACGGGTATCAGTCAGGGAGCGGCGGCGATCATCGGTAGTCATAATTTTGAAGGCGTAAGTATTGTCGATGGAACCCTATATTTTATTCCGATTAAGATTAAAGATCCCGGGGCCGTGGCATCAGCCATTTCCAAAGATCTTGATTATAATTACGAAGCCCTTTATGCCAGGGCGACCCGTAAGGAAAATCAGCCGGTACTGATTATGGGAAAGGTCGATAATGCCCTGGCTTTAGAAATTAAGGAATCAGAAGCGATCATTGGCGAAGATGGTGAAATAGATGGTTATAACGGCGTCGAGTTGCTGGATGATTATCGGCGTTATTATACCAATGGAAATTTTGCATCTTATATTTTGGGTTTTACCGGAAGGGACTATAGTGGTCTTTACGGGGTTGAGTCGACCTATGAAGATGTCTTAAGCGGCGAAGATGGGGTTGTTTACTTTCAAAAGGATGCCAATGGCAACCAGATCCCTTCGCAAACAAAGATATTAAAGGAACCTGTTCAGGGCGAGGATATTGTTTTAACGATTGACAGCAATATTCAACTGATGGCAGAAAAGGCGGTTAAAGAAGCGGCGACAACCTGGAAAACAAAAAGTGTTACCGCGATTGTGATGGAAACCAAAACTGGCGAGGTAGTTGCGATGGCAACCACACCGGACTATAATCTTAATGACCCCTTTACGCTAGATGCAAATTTTGCTGCGACACATGCTGAGGATCTGGCCGGGAAAACCGAACAGGAACAGCTGGCGGAAATGTATAAGAACCAGGCAGTTAGCTTTATCTATGAACCAGGCTCGACTTTCAAAGCGCTAACAGGGGCAGCCGCCCTCGAAGAAGGGGTCATGACACCAGATACAGTGGTCTATTGTGAGGGACGGATACAAATTGGTGATGCTGTGATTAATTGTGCTACCGGCCCGCATGGTAGCGTTACCGTTTCAGATGCCATTGCCTATTCCTGTAATCCGGGACTAGTTCAGATTATCGAAAAACTGAATCCCGATGTTTTTTATCAATATGTCTATAATTTTGGGCTGGGAGAAAGAACCGGAATTGCACTCGATGGAGAAGAGGCGGGAATTGTCAATCGTTTATCGACTGCCACGGGCGGGATCAACGAAGTCGATTATGCTACTTTTTCATTTGGACAAGGGTTGGCAGTAACGCCGATTCAAATTATCAGTGCCTTAAATAGCGTCGTCAATGATGGCTATTATGTCAAACCAACTGTTATTTCCGCTGAAACCTCGGGAAAACCAATCGAATCTCAAAAACAGATTATTTCGAAGGAAA
>JAHIQT010000180.1 GCA_018903255.1 Bacillota bacterium
AGATGGCGAGTTTATCAAAAATCTGGCCAAGATTCAAACTGAGGCCGGGGTTGATTACATTGATGTCTGTGCTTCGGTTGACGATGAGATCGAACTCGAAACGATGAAATGGTTGATTGATCTGGTTCAGGAAGTTACCGAAACCCCGATTGCGGTTGACAGTCCCAACGTCTACACCTGTATCGAATCGATGAAGTTTTGCAACAAGCCCGGTTTATTTAACTCGGTCTCGCTAGAAGGCGATAAGATTGATGCCGCTTTTAAAGCGATTGCCGACACCAAATGGGAATGCGTAGCGCTGCTTAATAGTGACAAAGGGATTCCTAAAACTGCAAAAGATCGGCTTGATGTATTTACCGATTTAATGGCCAAGGTTAGCGAGTATGGCATTGATCCCTCGCGGATGCACATTGATCCCTTGGTTGAAATGTTGTGTACCTCCGAAGACGGGATTGCAATGGTGGTCGAAGTGATTCGCAGCATTAAAGAACAGTATCCAACCATCCATGTCACTGGCGCTGTCAGTAACATTTCTTTTAATCTGCCAGCCCGTAAAATGGTTAACATGGGCTTTACCGTCTTGGCGATGAATGCCGGCCTCGATAGTGCCATTCTTGACCCCACTAATGGCGATCTGATGGGGATCATCTTCGCCACGGAAGCGTTACTTGGCGAAGACGACTACTGCATGGAATATATTGGCGCTTACCGCGAAGGGATCTTTGGTCAGAAGAAATAGTCTGCCCTGACCAGGTTTAGACTATTGGAGTATTAATAACATATAAAAGACCAGTCCCGGCTGTTACCCATTGGGTTAATGCCGGGACTGGTTTTTTATCAGCCGATCGGATATTGATCGCTTCTATTTTTTACAGTATCAATTAATAACGACTCGGTTGTTTTAATAAATGGACTTTGATCCAAGTCTAAAAATTTCAAATAGGATTGACCAGAAATAGAGATCATAAAGTATTATTAATCACAAAGGAAAATAACTTAAAGAAATAGTTGCAAGCTTAAATTTGTTTAGAACTCTTTAATCAGGGTAAATAATTAAAGAATACAAACACAATCTTTTAAGAGGAGGAACAAAATGAACAAAGATATATTAGAAGGAAAATGGGAACAAATGAAAGGCGAAGCTCAGAAAACCTGGGGAAAGCTTACCAATGAAGATCTGGAAGTTGTTAAAGGCGATGCAAAAATTTTAGCTGGAAAACTTCAGGAAAAGTATGGGATGACCAAAGAAGCCGCCGAAAAAGCGATTGATGATTTGAAAGAAAAATTCAAAAAATAGGATAAACTTTAGATGTTAGAAAACATAAAAGCACCTCAATTTGAGGTGCTTTTATGATTAGCCTAATTATTGCTTTGAAAAGCCCGCATGGTCGATCCCGGTGCCGGTGAACCGGCTGGGATGACGACTACTTCGATGGCTTCTAAGCGGTAGCCGAAGCCTTCAGTGCCGGAACTACCACCGTTTTTAGCCCAGTCTAACCAACCGACGTTCTCGGCATGAACACGGTAATAAACGTCATAGCGATAAGCATCGGCACCAGTTAAGCGAACCTCAATAGCTTCTAGCCGTAGTCCCTGATTAGAGGTGCCACTGACTTCACAGTTACGCTTCCAACCTTGCCAGCCAATGTTCTGAATATGGGTGCGATACTCAATGCCAAGGTTATAGCCCATGTTATCAATCCGGATGCCGATCGCCTCTAAACGTTTAGATTCTCCCGAGGTACCACTGATTTGACCGTTTGTTTTCCATTCTTGCCAGCCATAATCCTGGATATGAGTTTGATAGGAACAGGTAATGCTTTTCTGTGCCGAAAGGTTTAAAGCAGTGGCAGAATGGTTGCCGGCTTTGTCATAGGCATAGACATGAACCGAGTAGCTACCAAATTCATTGTTATGTTGGCTGTATAAAACCCGGTAAGAAGCGGTATTGCCATTTACTGTAGCACGGTGCCAGACAATATCATCCTGACCGTTTGCATCAGTCCAGGTTGGGAAATAAACAGAATCAACCCCAGAATCAGCATCGGTAACGTCACAGGTAATCGTAAAACCGTCATCATTAATATCGGTGATTCTAGCATTGGTAATCGTTGGCGGGGTGGTGTCCGGAATGACGACTTGATCAAAGTCATCGATATAAATATAGCCCTGGAATCCGCCGACAGAAACCGAATTTTCTGAACCCGCTGTGAAGGTGTTGGTATAAAAGAATGAGCCGCTCCAGGATGATTCAGAAACGGTGACCTTGTTACCTTCAATTTTTTCAACTACAGCAACATGACCATAGGAATTGCCGTTCCAACAAAGAATTGCCCCCAGTTTGGGAGTCGTGCCGGAAGGATAGGCACCTCTAGCCTGGTTATAGCCCCAGAACTGATTGGCATTACCGTTGCTTAAATTGGGCTTGCTTCCGAGAATCTCGTAAGCTCGACCCCAGGCATAGGCGGTGCAGTTTGGCATGCCGTAGCCGGCCAGATAAAAAATATTCTTGGAAAAATAATAATCATTGTCCATTGTAGGAGCAGTAAGTCGCGGCGAGAATACCGATGCAGTACCGATTGATTCATTTAAATAGGCATCGTCTGGCCAACCCGGATCAGGAGCAACATCACCAGCAAGCATCTCCCGGGTTTCCACAAGTGGTGGGGTATCGATAGTGGTCATCACTGCGCTATCGACAGTCGGTTCCTCAGCCAATGCAGCAACAGGAAAAATTCCCAAAGCCAGAGCAAAAACACCAAATAGAAAAATCTTTCTTGCAAATTTCATTTCCAGTATCCTCCCGTTTCAAATTTGAATTTTAGCATAAATTTGTTTTTATCGTAATTGTTAAAAGGCATAATTATCGTAAGTTATGACAATATGATTTTTTCGGATACAACTCGTTACTTAAATTTTACACCTATAGCATAAATTTTGCAATGATTCTTTTGAAAATAAAAAAGAATTTTAAAGTAGATTAGCAAGAACAGTTTTTCATTTGATCCTAAATGACTAAAAGGCTACGCTTTCAAAAATAATAAAGAAAACTGAGGAACTATTTACAAAATAGCAGTGATTGTAAGAAAGACTAATACAAATATTTACAGCTTGTCTATTTACTTATGCGAATAAAGTGATATACTGTACTTGAATCAAAAATTGACCTAATCCTTTTCTGATTCAGTGATTAAAATCACGAATCTTAGACGGTCGTACGACTCACCAATAAACTAAAAATTGCCAGCGCAAATCGAAAGGTTTGCCTAATCGACAATTGATTCGTTTTATCGGTAGTGGGAAAAATTTGAATGAGAAAACAGATTGCTCCGAAATGAAGATCGGAAGAAACCTCTAAGACATCAAAAAGAGATAGCCAAAGATCATTGGGTATCAAGAAAAATCATTCGGTGAAAATGATGGCAGAAAGATTTCTAGATGATGTTAATGAGTTAAAACAGATCCAATCTAAAGAGTAAGATGATTCCAAAATGTTGGCGAAGTTAGAAGGAAAAGTGAAAAGGAAGATTTTTGGTAAAATCAATAGAAGGAGTCCAAACGGATGACAACAGAGATTTTAGGCTAGACCGGTTTTACAGATGAAATTGTAAAATCGGTCTTAGTCTTTTTTGTATGTAAATTTATGATTGCACTGGGATAATATAAAGGTTATAATAAAGTTTAATTGTAAAATCAAATAATCCGTCGAGACAGCATTGAATCTTTGTTGAAAACTCATGGACCATTCAATGCAATTATATAAACAAAAGTATCGGAGGAAATTTATTTGTCAAGAGGAAATACAGAAAAACTTCTAAAAGTTCCAGAAGTAGAAGCTTTTTTAAAAAATAGGGTTATTGGTAAAAAAGAATTATTTTTAGGGATTCGGCACGAAAGCATCATAGTTTATTA
>JAHIQT010000181.1 GCA_018903255.1 Bacillota bacterium
ACAGAACCTGCACCAGTCGTAACCGAGCCGGCACCAGTGGTGACAGAACCGGCACCAGTGGTGACAGAACCGGCACCAGTTGTGACCGAGCCAGCACCAGTCGTTCCAGAACCGGAACCAGTGGTCACCGAACCTACTCCAGTGGTGACTGAGCCGGTACCAGTGGTGACCGAGCCAACCCCAGAACCTCAGCAAAAATCAGTTAAAGATTATGGCGCTAAAGGGGATGGCGTAACAAACGACACAGCAGCAATTCAAAAAGCGCTTGATGAAAACAGTGCGGTCTATATTCCGGATGGCACATATTTGATAAATGTTGATCAGACATTAAAACCAAAATCGAATCAAAGTATTACCTTAAGCCAAAATGCTATTTTAAAAGCTCTCCCCTCTTCAAATGGATACAATGCCGTGGTTCGGATGATTGGTGTAAGCAATGTCAGCATCACCGGCGGAAAGATTGTTGGCGAACGATATGAACACCAGGGAACCACAGGAGAATGGGGAATGGGAGTCCATGTCATTAATGGGTCAAGTAATATCTCAATTAGCAATATGACAATCAGCGATTGTTGGGGTGATGGTATTTTTCTTGGAGATTCTCCAGCAGTAACGGATATTACGATTGATAATGTCATTGCAGACAATAACCGCCGTCAGGGTTTATCAATTACCGATGCGAAACGGGTAGTCGTCAGTAATAGTATTTTTAGAAACACAAACGGTACCTTACCAGAAGCCGGTATTGACATCGAACCAGACCCAAATCAGATAGCTGAAGACATTCAGATTATCAACACCCAAAGTTATGGAAACAAGGGCTCGGGACTCGATTTAATGGGTATTACAGGAGTCATCCAACGGGTTACGGTTACTGGTAGCACCATGACAGATAATGCCGGTATGGGAATTCGCCTTGTCAAAGCAAAAGATCTAACCTTTAGTGATAATACCGTGATTAATAATCTTTACGGGATTGAAATTGAAAGTGATGTTAATAACGCTTCTTTCAAAAATATGACCGTCTCAAAAAATAAGTATCGGGGTATCTCACTGGTAACATCTGGTCAGGCGCAAGGGGTTGAAAATATTATCTTTGAGAACATGACGATTTCGAATAACAGCCAAAGCGCTCCAGGTTCCAATGATGGCGTCAGAATAGATGCATGGGACGCTAGCGGCTATATCAAGAATGTAAAATTCCTAAATTGTAAATTCATTGATGATCAAGTAAAGAAAACTCAAGCCTATGGAATGACTGTTGGTTTTAACAGCAAGGTAAGCGGAATTACTTATGACTCAAGCTGTGTATTATCAGGAAATATGTATGGTGGTCTCGTTGGTGACAGTGCCATTGTAAAAAAAGTATAAGTCAATAATTATCACAATAACTTCGAATTGCAAGGATAGTTGGATTCTCTAACTATCCTTTGTTATTAAGATTAAATTGGATTAAAATTAGATCGGATGTTTTAGAACCAATAGCATAACAAATAAGTTCACGATCAAGTAAGCTTAATTCTACGATAAAGGCAAACCAGTTGAAAAGCTGGGACGCAAAGCTAAAGGGCCTAGAAAATAAAGGCAGCCAGCTACCGAAAGGAATGTTAATGATGAACGCCAATAAAAGTTTAAATAAAGTAAAAATGTGTTTAAGAAGAACCGCAATTCTAATGAGTATGCTGATTCTTCTTGCTACAAACACATTTGCATCAGAGCTTGAAACGTCTTCGTCAAATTCTGTCGGCGCAACCTATCGAACGCATATCCAGAACGAAGGTTGGGCTCAGGGATGGATGAGTAACGCAGCGCTTTCCGGATCAGAAGGGAAGGGTTATCGTTTAGAGGGAATAGAAATTAAGCTAATCGGAAATAACCCAGCAGATCTCGGAATTGAATATCGTACGCATGTTCAAAATATCGGTTGGGAACAGAAATGGGCTGTTAATGGGGGCTTCTCAGGATCAGAAGGAAAAGGTCTGCGGCTGGAAGGTGTCCAGATCAGATTAACCGGAACAAGGGCAGCGGATTATTCAGTAAAATATCGAACCCATATCCAGAATGAGGGTTGGGCTCAGGGTTGGGTCTATGATGGGGCACTTTCAGGATCAGAAGGAAAGAGTCTCCGTTTGGAAGCGATCGAAATTGTTATCGAAACCAAGACTACCGCAACAACGCCTCCGCCGGCAGCGCCAGCACCTGAAGGAAAAAATGTCAGAGACTATGGTGCTACCGGGAACGGATCGACAAATGATACCGCAGCCATTCAAACAGCTTTAAATGAAAACACGACCGTTTATATTCCGGATGGCACCTATATGATTAATGTCGATCAGCCATTAAAACCAAGGTCAAATCAGACCATTACCCTCAGTTCAAATGCAGTGTTAAAAGCATTGCCATCGGCAAATGGCTATAACGCTGTTGTCAGAATGTCGGGTGTCAGCCAGGTGAATATCTCAGGCGGCAAAATAGTCGGTGAACGATATCAACACAAAGGTTCATCAGGTGAATGGGGAATGGGAATCCATGTTATTCAGGGATCAAATAACATTTCAATCAGTAATATGACAATCAGTGATTGCTGGGGCGATGGTATTTTTCTTGGAGATTCTCCCTATGTTAGTGATATCACCATCGACAATGTAATCTCTGACAATAATCGACGACAAGGGCTATCAATTACCGATGCCAAACGCGTGATTGTCAAAAATAGTGTTTTTAAAAATACCAATGGGACATTACCAGAAGCCGGCATCGATATCGAACCGGATGCCAATCAAACCGCAGAAGATATCAAGATTATCAACACCCAAATGGTCGGTAATCGCGGATCAGGACTTGATCTATGGGGAATCAACGGAGTGATTCAGAATGTTGAGGTTGTCGGCAGCACCATGCGCGATAATTCGAATATGGGGATTCGGCTGATCAAAGCCAGTCATTTAACCTTTGACAGTAATACTGTCATCAATAATCTCTATGGAATTGAGCTTGAAAAAGATGTATACAATGCTTCGTTTAAGAACATGACTATTTCAAAGAATAAATCCCGCGGCATTTCGCTGGTAACTTCTGGTCAAGCCCAGGGTGTTGAAAAAATTGTCTTTGAAAATTCATTGATCGCAAACAACAGCCAAGGTCAGCCAGGCGCAGCCGATGGTGTCAGAATTGATACCTGGGATTCGACCGGTTTTATTAGAGATGTTAAATTCTTGAATTGTCGATTTATTGATGATCAAGCCCAAAAAACCCAGGGATATGGTTTGACAATCGCGACTAACAGTAGAATCAGCGGCGTTGCCTATAATTCTGGTTGCAGTTTTACCGGAAATATATATGGAAATATGGTTGCAGACAGCTTAACCTTACAACGTATTTAGTTGGTAGGGGGATTAAATTAGCAAAAGCTAGAGCCTATTTTATTAAAGATAAATGCAGGTAATCGCAATAGTTTATAAACTATTCCGATTACCTGCATTTTTGTTATTTAATCCAATTTAAGTGACTTTTGCTTTATTATTAGATAAGATGTGTTATAATCTAAATACTAATTTTTTGTCTGAAGATTATCGCACGTGTTAAATCAATTGCGTTGTGAGTTTTATTATAACGAAAACAATTGGTTTTTTTAAGATGAATGGGGTAAAAATAGAGGAAACAGAAAAAAAGATTAAGAATTTTATTTTAGAATAATATTAAGTTTGTAATACGCGCAACCTGAATTCAAATTGATGCGTTCCGAAAGGAGACCGTGATACTATGATTGACACACATATTCATATGATACCTGGTGTGGATGATGGGGCAAAAGACCTGAACATCTCCGGACAAATGATGCAAATGGCCATAAATGAGGGCGTAAATGGGATG
>JAHIQT010000022.1 GCA_018903255.1 Bacillota bacterium
GGCAGCGAGGTACCAATGTCGACGATGGTTAAACCAATCAAAGTTTCCGACAAACCAAACAAAGCGGCGATCTCACTGGCTCCGTTAACCACCAGATCAGCTCCAAAAACTATTGCTACCAAGCCACCAATGGTAAAAATAATACTTTTGGGTATCGGCAGGACAAGGATCTCTTCTTCGGAGTCTTCTTTTCCCATAATCGAAATCTCGACCATCGAATACAGATAAATCGCAAAAAACAACAGCAGAATCCAACCTTCGGAACGGGAGATCACACTGATCGGATCACCGTTGATCAGGCCATCCATAACCATCAGCATTAATGCGATGGTAGTCAGGATCGCAAAGGGCATTTCTTTAAAGATTGTTTTTGATTTGATACTGATGGGGGTAATAAAAGCTGAGATCCCCAGAATAAAGAGGACGTTGACAATATTGGAACCGACCACATTCCCAAAAACAATCCCATTGGCCTGATTCAGCGATCCCGAAACACTGACAGCCAGTTCCGGCGAACTGGTGCCGAAGGCCACCAGGGTCAATCCAATAACCATACTGGGAATATTAAACCGCTTGGCAATTGAGGAAGAACCTTCCACGAAATAATCGGCGCCCTTGACTAATAGTACCAGCCCGATAATTAAGAACACTATACTCACAAAAAACCTCCCAATTTTATAATAGTCTTGTCAATTTCCAACAAAAGTTGTCTACAACCAGACTGGAATGAATAAAAATAAAACTGCCTTTAAGACCCTTATAACAATAACAGCAGATTTGGATTTGGTCAATTTATTTTACAGAAATATGCAAAAATTTTACCTGTTACCGTTTAAATTGTAAAATAAAGGCTATATAAGGTATCAAAGTGTCTTGGTTCTGTAAAATTGATCCATATTGAAATAACGGCGCGAGCCACAAAAGCATTGTGTCCGTAGCAAAAAAAGGAGTGTTGAGATGCAGATACAACCCTATCTTAGTTTTAATGGAAATTGTTCGGAAGCGATGGAATTTTATGCGGATGTTTTCGGCACTGACCACCCGGAAATCAACTTGTTTGGTGAAATGATACCAGAACAGCAAAAAGCAACCGCGGATCAGATAACCTGTCCGGCTGATCCTGAATCCGATAGCACCCGAGTATTGTTCTCAGATATCGCCCCCAAACCTTGGGATGTCCAAAAAAACAAGATTACCCTGGTGATCTTTAGTGACGATCTTGATGAGATTGAGATGCTCTATGATAAATTAAAAGATGAGGGTATCGTGGAGGTCGAACTCCAGGAAACCTTTTGGAGCAAGGCCTATAGTTCAATTATCGATAAGTATGGGGTGGTTTGGCAATTAAATTATGATGACGGCCGCATGCATCAGGTGGTATAATAGAGACAAGCTTAGACTAAGATTTACCTCTGATGATAACAATTGCTCAATTAAGACGAATAACACAGGGTAGTACTATCCTGTGTTATTTGTGCGAAAGCCCCCAGCCGATGCTGGCCAAGTTTTTATTGAGATCTTTTATTGAGATCCTTTTTTCCAAATCCGTCAACAGTCAGCGGATGGTTCTTTAAGAATCGCAGTCTTAAGCTACAACGCATAAGGGGGAACCATGGAAACAAAAAAAATCTTACCACTGCAATTATCCAGCCTCGATCAAGCCAATGGCTTTGTAAGGGAGCTGCTCCAAGAATACAAGTGTCCCAAGTCCGACAATATCAAAGCGCAGCTCTTTGTCGAAGAAGCGATTGTCTATTGGGCAGATAAGGCGGAAGCCAATGCCAGTTTTGAATTATCAATTCAGAAACGCTTTAGAACCATTACCCTGACGATGAACTACTGGGGCAATCCCGAAAACCCATTGACCTTGCCAGAAAGCTCAGACGATGAGCAGGCCGACTACCGCCGGATCGGTCAGAATATTTTAATTGGCTTGTCATCGGTCACCTACTCTTATGAAAAGGGCTGTAACAATGTCTCCTACACCCTCAAACAAAAACCACTTAATCCGGCGCTGACCACCACCATCGCCCTGGTTGGGGCGATCATGACCGGGCTGCTTTTTCAGGCGGTCGCACCAGCGCTCGGTAAACAGCTCGGCAGTGTTATACTGACCCCGATTAGTAGTACCTTTTTTGGCTTTCTTAACGCGATTGTCATCCCAGTGCTGTTTTTCTCGGCGATCGGCAGTATTTTCAATATGGATAACCTGGCTCAGATGAAGCGGATCTTTCGGCTGCTGCTGACTTGGTCGATGGCAGTTATCCTGGTGGCGGCGGCAGTTTCGCTGGTCGTCGCGCAGCTTTTTCTGCTGGGCGAATCAGGCGCGGCGATTCAAGGCGGCCAGAGTGATCTGTGGAATCAGATCGGCGTGATGGTCTTTGGGATTATCCCGACCAATATTATTAAGCCCTTTCTCGACGGCAATACCCTGCAGATTATCTTTCTGGCGATTATCAGCGGGATTGTGATGTTGACCTTAAAGGGTCGCTTTCCGTCGATCACGCGGGTGATTACTGAAGCCAATCTGATCTTTTCAACGATTCTCGATGCGGTCTGCGCGCTGATGCCCGGAGTCGTCTTTATCAGTATCCTGAACATGATCATCTCTGGTGAAGGGGCCGCGTTGCTGGGTGCCTTTAGGCTAATTGCCTTGCTGCTTGGCAGCTTTCTGATTATCGATCTGGTGATGCTGCTAAGCTTAGCTGTCTATGAAAAAATCAGCCCGCTAGCATATTTAAAGTCGGTCGCACCCTTTCTGCTGATTGCCTTATCGACCGCCAGCTCCAGTGCCACCTTTGCTAGCCATACCGCTACCGCCCTAAAAAAACAGAAGATCCGTGATTATTTGGTTCATTTTTCAATCCCGGTCGGGGTGCTCTTTAATAAGCAGGATGCCATTCCGATGTTGTTGTTGACATCGGTCTTTGTCGGGAATATTTATGGCATCGCATTTTCATTGCCAGATATGATTCCGGTGGTGATCTTGTGTATGATTCTCTCGGTGGCGGTGCCGCCCTCGCCGGGAATGGGCGCCTTTCTCTTTACGATTGTCTTCAACCTGCTGGGGATTCCAATCGAAGGCTTGGCGCTGGCGGTCACGATTGCGATCTTTATGGATTACCCGGCCACCACTGGCAACGTGATGACCACCAATATCGGGATGGTCCACACCGAACACCGGCTCAGAGCCATTGAAGCAAAAAAAGCTTGAGCCTCGGTTAAGGATTGCAGCCACTAGATTTATTGATCATGACCATCGAGGATGGCAAAGGTGTCGGCGGCAATAACCTTTTCTTCATTGGCACTGACGACCAGGATTTGAACCGCAGAATCGGCCGTGCTGATCATCCCTTGGCCAGACAGGTTGCGGTTTTTTTCAGGATCTAAGACAATTCCCATAAATTCGAGTCCGGTGCAGACGGCTTCGCGGATATACCAGGCATTTTCACCGACCCCGCCGGAAAAGAGCAGTAGATCAAGACCGCCCATTTCAGCTGCATAGGCGCCAATATATTTGCGAAAGCGGTGACAGACGGCGGCGATGGTATCGCTAGCACGCTGATTGCCATTTAATGAGGCCTGATAAATTTCACGCATGTCATTGCCGATCCCTGATAAGCCTAGCCAGCCGCTCTTTTTATTAATCAGGGTGTCGGCTTGGCTCAGCGAAAGCTGCTCTTTTTTCATTAAGTAAAGTAGGGCAGCGGCATCGATGTCACCGGCACGGGTCGACTGGATCATGCCTTCCTGAGGGGTGAAGCCGGTACTGACGTCAATCGATTTGCCATAATAAACAGCATTAGCGGTGGTACCACTACCCAGCATCATATTGACAATCCGATAGGCTTGGTAATTCTGGGGCAGTAATTTTTCAGCCTCAGCCACCATGCTGCGAAAAGCGATGCCATGAAAGCCGTAGCGGCGGATTCTATATTTTTCGGCGAGCTCCAGCGGCAGGGCATACAAATAGGCATGGCGGGGCAGGGTCATATGGAAGCCATTGTCAAAGGCCGCGATCTGAGGAATGCCCGGCAGCAGCTTTTGACAGGCATAAATGCCAGACAGATGATGGGGGTTGTGGAGCGGCGCCAGCTCCTTAATGCTTTCGATATAGTCAATGATGGCGGGCGTAATTTGAATCGACTCATTACACTGTTCACCGCCCTGAACGACTCGATGGCCAACGGCAGCGAGATCAGTCAGGGCAAAACCTAAGGACTTTTCTCGCGACTTTAAGGTAGCAAGAATCAGATCAATAGCGCTCTCGTGATCGGCTATCGGCAGTGTTTCCTGGACTTGGATGTGATCCTTGATTTTTAGTTTGAATTCGGCATCGGCGTAGCCGATCTTTGCGATTGAACCTTTGACCAGCACCTGATAGTTGGGCATCTGACAAACCTGAAATTTCACCGACGAACTTCCACAATTCAAGACAAGCATAATCATGGTTGACCCCCTTATTAATTTGATATAATGGTTATACCCGAATTAGCCGTGTTCATCCATTCATTATCGGTTTAAATCAGCACACTAGTAATAATGGCTGATCAAAAAACGAATTGCAAAAAAAAGTATTTCATCTAAAAGCATTTCATCTAAAAAAAATCAAAACAAAAAAGCATCCTATCGATAAGGATGCTTTTTTCGTTTAGGCCAGGCCGTCTTCGATGACTAGCGAAAGCGGTTCGGCTTTGCTGGCACGCAGTTTGCGGTAGGTGACGGTGTACATCGACACTGCCAGCACGATCGAGAAGACATCGGCCAGCGGCTGTGCCCAGATCACGCCTTGAAGCTGAAACAGTGAGGAGCCGATAATCAGAATCGGAATAAATGCCAGACCCTGTCGGCAAACCGTAAGGATCAGTGAAGGAATGGCCTTGCCGAGCGATTGATAGACGGTCGTAACAATAAACTGAAGCCCCAGAAAGGGGCTGACCAGCATCTGGATCACCAGAATATAGGCTCCGATTTCAACCACTTCGGGATCGTTGATAAAAAAGGAAATAATTTCGGTCGCGAAAATCATCGTCACTACCATCACTACAGCTCCCATGATCATCCCGATGACGGCAGCAAATTTGATCGCATCATTCATCCGTTGATAATTCTGCTGGGCGTAATTGTAGCCAATAAAGGGTTGTATCCCCATCGCCAGACCTAAAGCCAGCATCACCACGATCGAAAAAACCCGACCGGAAACGCCGAAAGCGGCAATCACGATATCGCCATATGAAGAAGCAAAATTATTCAGAATCATCATTGAGAAACTCATCAGAATATTATTGATCGAGGCTGGCAGACCGATGGCAAAGGTATTCTTGGCGATGGCGCTATCAAATTTTAAATCGCGGGGTGAAATCGATAAGACATCGGTTTTTTTAGTCATATAATAGATAAAATAAATGACGGCACAGGCATTTCCAATCACTGTTGCCCAGGCTGCCCCGACAACACCCATGTTAAGTGTTAAAATCATAATCGGATCGAGGATAATATTGACCACGGTTCCAATCATCATCCCGATCATCGATTCTTTGGCCGCGCCAACTGAACGGACGATCTGAGCCAGCGAATTCTGAAGGCAGATGGCAACAGCGCCATAGGCAATTACCGTCAGATAACCCTTAGCAAAACCGATCGTGTTATCACTGGCTCCTGCCATCCGCAGTACCGGTTCCATAAACATCAGGAAGGCAGTCATACCAATTAGCCCCAGTGCAATAGAGCCATAAAAACTAAAGGCGGAGGTGTGTTTGATATCGCTGCTGCGGCGTTCGCCCAAAAGCCGGGAGATATAGGATCCGCCGCCGATCCCAAAAATATTGCCAAAGGCCATCAACAGGAAAAATATCGGCATCGTCAGCGAGACTGCCGCCACCTGATTGGGGTCTCCGGTTTGGCCGACAAAAAAAGTGTCGGCCATGTTGTAGACGATCGTCACCAGCATGCTCAGCATCGTTGGAATGGCCAGGGTTAGCACCGCCTTGGGGACGGGGTACTTTTCAAATAAATCGTTTTTCATCATTGTTCCTTTCGTTAATCACAGTGATTGATGATTGCCAGGTAAGCCGAGGGTCAAACTAAATCTTTAATCTAAGTCTTCAAATAAAATAGTCAATCAAGATAACCATTGAGCCAGGCATCATCCAGTCTTATCAATTTTCCAGCCATTCTAAGAAGGCTTAGTCCTATTCAGTAGTCGGGGAGGGGTCGGTGAGGTTTTTTAGAATTTGGGAAAGGAGCGCTTCGAGCAGATCAAGATGGTCGTCTGAAATACCGCGAAGGGTAGCAGCTTCGAGTCGGGTGATCTCGGCGCAGACAATCGTTTCTAGCGCCAGTCCTTTTTCAGTCAGCTCCAGATAATTAATCCGCCGATCCAGAGCATCTGGCCGCCGTCGGATAAAACCCTTTTCGACTAAGCGTTTGACAATCCCGGTAACCGTTGGGCCTTTAAGTAAGAAGGCCGTTTCAATCATTTTTTGATTAATTTCCTGATCCTGATTGTGCAACAGATACATAATCACAGAAAACTGCGATGAGGTCAGATCCCATTGTTTCAACGAATGATTGAATTGCATTTCCATGATATTGTTTAATTGTTTCACCGTTTTTCCAAAATTAAAGCTTTGTTTATTCATCACGCCTCCTCAATACATAGCATGCTATCTATATTAACGAAAGAATTTTTAATTGTCAAGTCAACTTTTGCACGCATCGTTTTCATAAAATAAAATCCCGTAAATGAGATAAAAAAAGAGTCGCAGATATCAATACAGTACCTTGACAAGCCCCCGGGTTGAAGTGATGTAATGGGTTCATCCAACGTTAAAACGCAAATAATCCCAACAAAAAATATAAAAGGCCCATGATTATCGTCTACGATGATCATGGGCCTTTCGCGTTACGGGAGACCAGGTGGTATTGATTTTAAAGATCGTCAGGCAGTGATGAGGGTTGGAGCTGATCCACATCCGGTCGGCCGTGTTTTAAGATCAGCACCATATAGAGTATCGACGCCGCTGCACCAACCAGATAGGACAGGATATAAGAGTTGGGGTCAATGCCGACCAAAGGGCCGAGTCGCGGTTCCAGCCCCAGACCAATCGGGGCATGACAGATATAACTAATTACGATAAAGGTGTAAAACATCCCCGGGATCAGGGCAATCCAGACTATTTTTTGCTTGCTTATCAAATAGACTGCTGCCATCGCCAACGCGAAAAGAGCCACAAATTGATTGGTAAAACCAAAATACTGCCACAGTAAATTAAAACCATTAGGCGAGGTTTTGGCAAACACCAAAATCACGATCGCCGGGACAAAGATGATCAGGGTGGTTAGCAAGCGTTTTTTGAGGTTGGTCTGATCAATATTGAAGGTTTCAGCCATCATCAGCCGCAGCGAACGAAAAGCGGTATCGCCGGTAGTAATCGGCAAAACGATGACCCCAAGGATCGCTAAATAGGCACCGATTGGCCCCAGAAATTGCTGCGAAATCAGACCGACCATGGCAGTCGCCCCGGTGCTTAAATCGACGCCCTGATCAAACAGAATCATCGCTCCGGCAGCCCAGCACATCGCGATAAAGCTTTCCACGATCATCATATTGTAAAAGGTTCCGCGCCCCTCTTTCTCCGAGGTCATCGTCCGCGAAATCAGGGTCGCCTGGGTACCATGGAAGCCGGAAAGAATCCCGCAGGCAACAGTGATAAAGAAGACTGGAACAAAGCTCTGGCCGAGGGGGTGCTGAGGTAAGGTTTCCCAGGATAAGTTTACCAGATTGACGCCACCATTTCTTAAAATGCCGACAAAAATTAAAACCGCTGAGATGATTAAAAAGGCACCAAAAATCGGATAGATTCGGCCGATTATCTTATCGATTGGGAAAAAAGCGGCGATTAAATAGTAGATGAAGATACCGCCATAAACAATCCAGACGGTTAAGCTCTGGGGGCTGGCATCCTGCTTGAGGATTTCTTTGGTAATCAGATCGCCAGGCGTATAGATAAACACGCCGCCGACTAGAAAAAGCAGCAACCATAACACCAGGGTATAAAAACGCTTGGTCTTGGTGCCCAGATACTGGCCAATCAGCCGTGGCATTTGGGCGCCACCGTTGCGGATCGAGATCATCCCGGTAAGATAATCATGCGTTGCCCCGGCCAGCACGCCGCCGATCGGGATGGTAATAAAGGCCAGCGGACCAAATAGAATCCCCTGAATTGGTCCGAGCACCGGGCCGGTACCGGCAATGTTCAGCAACTGAATTAACTGGTTTCGCCATTTTGGCATGGCTACGAAATCGACGCCATCGGCCTGGCTGATGGCCGGGGTCGCCCGATCATCCGGAGTAAAGACCCGCTCGACCAGCTTGCCGTAGAAAAAGCCGCCCAGGATTAAAATAAATAGTCCAATAATAAATGTAGTCATGATTCCTCCTTTGTGGCTGTCAGGGCTTTTGCAGGACGATAGAAGCTCTAGTCTCAACCGCTATCATTTTAGCATTCCTTAAAACCGCCGTCAATACTGATCAGTGGTTGCCATAATTTATTTATTTGCGTTTTTTTAATGGACAGCAAGAAACATTTGATTATTTCGATTGCATCGATTGGCATTGCGGTGTAAAATCGGATTATTAATTCGAATTATTATTTTCGAATTATAAATACAGAAATGAGGAGCACTATGAAAACAAAAATTAAAGTAATCGTTTTATCGCTGCTAGCGGTCTTAAGCTTTGCCGGATGCACAGCAACTACCAGCAGCAGCGATAGCGCCGCTGTAAAAGAAGAGACCCTCTTCCAGGTGTCGACCATTAATTCCCTGCTAGCCGGCAATTACGACGGCTTTGTCAGCTTTGGCGAATTAAAGCAACACGGAGATGTCGGAATCGGCACTTTTGACGCCCTCGACGGCGAGCTGATCATGATTGACAAGATCGTCTACAAGGTTAAAGCCAGTGGCGAAGTGGTGGAAGTTCCCGATACTGAGACCACCCCTTTTGCCGCCGTTACCAATTTTGATGAGGAGTTCACCCAATCGCTGGGAAAAATAGCCAGCCTCGAAGCCCTGCAAGAAGAACTCGACAAACAAATAACCAATCCGGCTTCTTTTTATCTGTTTCGGATTGATGGCACCTTTAATACCATTAAAGCGCGGTCAGTAGCCAGTCAGCAAAAACCCTATCCGGTGCTTTCTGAAGTAGTTAAAAACCAGTCGATCTTTGACTATCAAGAGATTCCAGGCACCTTAGTGGGATTGTGGTGCCCGGAAGAGATTGGTGGCTTAAATGTCAAAGGCTATCATTTTCATTTTATTTCTGATGACCGCAGCAAGGGCGGGCACCTTCTGGATGTCAGCTTTGATAGCGCTGAGGCCTTTATCGATCAAACCAATGGTTTTTTCATGACCCTGTCGCCAACCATCCCCGAGAAAACCGTCGACGATGCCGAATCGGCCATCGATGCGGTTGAGAAATAGTTTTTGTGATCAAGAGAAAATAAATTTAACCGGAGGAAAGGAGCGCCATGACAGATCAACAAAATTCCCGAGAAGTAAAAGTACTAAAAACAATCTTAGCGGTTTATATCATTCTCTGTCTGATCATTGCCGGCCTAAATTTTGGTTATCTCAGTCGCGCTAGCCCTCAAGTGGCGGCATTTATCACCTGGTTATGGGGATTTTATGAAAACTGGGTCAAGACCATTTTTATTGTTGTGGGCAGCTTTTTAACGCTGCGAATTATCGGCTCATCAAAACGGACTGTGATGCGAAAGCGCAATCTGATCGGTTTTATCCTAGCGGCCTTGGTCGTCCATATTTTTGGGCCAATTCTATTAAACAATCAGGAGCTCTACTTTTTTGCGATGCCGCTACCCTGGACTACCATCCCGCTACAGCTGATCGACCCTAACACCGCCTTTTATCTTAAATATTTGCCGATCTTTGGCCTCACCGGGATCTCTTTGGCGCTGCTTTTTTATCTAATTGTCACCATCCTGGTCTTTGTCGGAACCTTGCTATTGGGACGACGCTGGCAATGCGCAACGCTGTGCTTGTTTAATGGTTTTGCCAGCGAGGTTTTTGATCCCGTTTTCCCCTTGCTGGGTCAAAAGAAAAAAGTTAAGCCCGGTGGTTTGAAAATCTTTGCGATCCTGCGCTGGCTTTTTCTGGCGATTGCCGTCGCTTTTACTGCCTATTGGTTCTTATCCTTGTTGGGAATGCCAATGAACAACAGTGATACGGTGGCAAAAATTGAAACCTATAAATATCTCTCGGCCGAGCTGCTTATGGCGACGTTTTTCTGGGTTGTCTTTATTGGACGGGGCTATTGTTTTTATTGTCCGCTGGGAACGCTTGTCGGCCTGCTGGGCAAGTTGGCTGGTCAAAAAATAAAAACCAATCAGACCAATTGCATCCAATGCGGACACTGCAACAGTGCCTGTCCGATGGCGATCGATATAAAAACGAGTGCCGCCACCGGCAGCCCAGTTTCTGAGCTGCGCTGTGTTGGTTGTGGTCACTGTGTCGATAGCTGTCCGACCGAGACCCTGGCTTATTCAACCAATTTTCTGGAGCGGTTAGAAAAGCCTAGAAAAGCCTAGAAGTAGAAAACAAAGGCCGTAAAAACACATTAAAAAAAGAGCAACGCTGTGATGCGCTGCTCTTTTGCCGCTAACGGGCAGTCTTTGAAAGGGCAATGATGCTTAGGGTAAGGGCGGCTGCGCCGAGCACAAGGGCAACCATACTAGATACAAAAGCGGCTACTTTCATCGAAATTACCTCCTTAATTTTTTATTTCCTTTTAAACCTTTTTTAATCTTCGTCATAAAAACCGCTCATCGAATAGTCTTCAAGCGCTTCCAATAAAAAGACAAGGCTTCCGGTCATGCTTTCAGCGGTGGTCACTACAATTTCTTTTTCTTCTTCGGTCAGCTCCATGAACTCTTCTTCTAGATCACATAGGCGCTTAATTAGGAATAATAATTCTGTTTTCATAATTCTCCTGTCCATTGTCTGTTGTAATTATAATACTATCGATTTATCCCAAGAATTGCAAGAAAAATTGTCTTTAAATGGTTTAATCGAATTTTTTATCTCTGCCTGATGCCATAAAAAGGTCGAATTATTTTTAATATCATCGCAAAACTGTTATAATGGTTCAATCGCAAATAAAGGAGAAAACCCAATGAGTAAAACAAAGTGGCCAGGATCGGTGCTGCTAGCACCGGTTCCGCCGGTATTGGTAAGCTGTGGAGATACGGCCTCAGCAAATATTCTAACCGTTGGTTGGACCGGGGTTCTCAATACTAAACCGCCGATGACCTATATTTCGCTGCGACCGAGCCGTTTATCCCATCAAATTATCACCAAAAGCCGGGAGTTTACGATCAATCTTTCGACCGAAGCCTTGGTTAGGGCGGTTGATTTTTGTGGGGTACGGTCTGGCCGGGAGATCAATAAATTTGAGACCATGAAGCTCAAAACGACCCCCGGAGATACGGTGGCCTGTCCGATCTTGTCAGATAGCCCGCTCAGTTTAGAATGTCGGGTCAAAGAAATCATCGCGCTGGGTACCCATGATCTGTTTATCGCCGAGATTCTGGCGGTTCATGTCGAAGATAGGCTAATTGACGCCAATGGCAAACTCCATCTCGATAAAGCCAAACTACTGGCCTATGTCCACGGCGAATATTTTGGGCTGGGAGAAAAGCTCGGCAGCTTTGGATATTCAGTTCGGAAAAAGAAAAAGCAGAAAGCCCCAGTTGACAAAAAGTAAAAAAACGATGGGAAATAAACCCATCGTCTGAAGTAGTCAAAACCTACCGTACCAACAATTATAGTTTCGTAATCCAGCCTTGTGGCGCTTCCAGATCGCCGAGTTGGATGGCGGTGAGGGTGTCATAGAGTTTTTTTGTCACTGGACCGACTTCGGTTTCGCTGTAAAAAACGTGGAGTCGGTTGTGATGAAAAATTCCGCCGATCGGGGTGATCACCGCGGCGGTGCCACAGGCGCCGGCTTCAGTGAACTGATCCAGCTCGTCAATGAAAACATCCTCTTCCGAGACGGCCATGCCTAAACGATGTTCGGCCAGATACAGCAGTGAATATTTGGTGATGCTGGGTAAGATGGAGGGCGAAGTAGGGGTGACAAAGCGGTTGTCCCTGCTTATCCCAAAGAAATTGGCCGCCCCAACTTCTTCGATCTTGGTATGGGTGGTGGGATCCAGATAAATGCAATCGGCAAAGCCTTTTTTGACGGCAATTTCGTGTGCCAGCATCGAAGCCGCATAGTTGCCGCCGACCTTTTGCTGGCCGGTTCCGTTAGCGGCCGCCCGATCGTAGTCGGTTACCATGAAATTGACCGGTCGCATGCCGCCTTTAAAATAGGAGCCCACCGGCATACAGAAAACAGTGAACAGGTATTCGGTGGCTGGCTTAACGGCCATGCTATTGCTTACCCCAATCATCATCGGCCGGAGATATAGTGAGCCGCCGCTTCCATAAGGCGGAATATAGGCTTGGTTGGCCTTGACGACATCGAGGCAGGCGCGAATAAAGGTTTCTTCCGGAATAGCGGGCATCAGCAGCCGTTGGCAGGAGTCCTGGAAACGGCGGGCATTTTGTTCAATCCTGAACAAATTAATCTCCCCGCTTTTAGTTCGATAGGCCTTTAATCCTTCAAAACATTGTTGCCCGTAGTGTAAACAGGGCGCTGCTTCGCCCAGATGCAGGACATTGTCTTCGGTTAATACACCATCATCCCAGTAGCCATCTTTCCAGAGAGACAGATAGCGATAATCGGTTTTAAGATAATCAAAACCCAGTTGATCCCAGTTAATTTCTACTTTTTTTGTCATTACTAGCTCCTTTTTTAATAGCTGTTTTAAAACCTGTTCAAATCAATCCGCAGGGTTATTCCGATCGAGAATCACTTGCGAAATTATTTTAATTTAAAATGCGCTTAGACAAAGGACATGACCAGTCCCATGATGCAGCCTAATAAGCCGCCCAGCCAGACAATCGCGTTTAGTTCTTTGCGCATGATTGCCAGAATCAGTTTCTCAAAAGTCAGAACATCGTAGCCGTTAATTTGATCTTCGACCAGTTTTGAAAGATTCAGGGCATGAATTAAATTGCCGATATTTTTATCAATCAGCTGATGATAGGTCGAGATAAGCCAGGTGATAAATTCAGGAATCCGATCTTGATACTCACGATAAAGATCGCAAAGCCGTTTGTCCAAGAGGTTATTACTTTCTTTTTCAAAGATACCAGCCAGGATCCCTTGGCCTTTGTCAACTACCATCGCTTCAATGATTTCAGACATTTTAAGCTTGGCCGAATTGATCAGGTTTTCATTGATCAGCATGGCAAACATCGAACCCTGAAGATTATTGACAATTTCGGTTACCGCAATTTCTGATAATAGCGGACCCAATTCCATTTTTACCATCCGCTGATAAGAAAAATCGACCATTTTATTGGTAACATCCGTGATCATTAGCTGACCGCGTTCATCGCCAGAAAATGAGTAAAACAGCTCCCGCAGGGTTTCCTCGCTGGTGCTTTTTTTAGTGATCAGATCATTGACGGCAAGGGCAATCTTATCGTCCATTTCGCGAGACAGCAGACCATTCTTAATCACGTCCTGATGCAAAAGATTGTTAGCCACCACATCACCTAATGATTTGGCGATGCGTTCTTTTTCTTTGGGAATTAAGCCCGGGGTAAAGGGTAGGGTCAAGCCAAAAACCCGGATCGCTTTTAATGGGCGAAAGAGCATCCGAATAGCGATGCCGTTGGTGATCAGTCCGATAATGCCGCCCA
>JAHIQT010000182.1 GCA_018903255.1 Bacillota bacterium
AGCTATCCTTGCGGCTGTTTCACCGATGCATGATGTTGGTAAAATCGGTATTGGTGAAAATATCCTCCACAAACCGGGTCGGCTCTCAGAACAGGAGTTCGAGATAATGAAATATCACACCAGTATCGGTTATGAAATTCTTAAAAACCCTGAACGAGAAATGCTGCGTTACGCCTCCCTGATCGCCCTTGAACATCATGAAAAGTGGGGCGGTGGAGGTTATCCTCACGGCAAATCTGGCAAAGATATTCATATTTTTTCGCGAATTACCGCGATCGCCGATGTCTACGATGCCCTCCGCAGCATTCGAGTTTATAAAGATGCCTGGACACAAAAGGATGCGCTTGCTTATTTAGTTGAAGAAAAAGGAGTGTTCTTTGAACCCAAACTAGTTGATATTTTTGTCGCCAATATCAACCAAATCGAAACCATCCGCAATGCCGCGTATCAGGATGAGCTCAATGATTTCAGCCAAATCTATCAATATTTGAAGGAACAAATGGAGGAATAGCTTTTACGCGATAATCGGCTCATGGTAATTATTATTCACCTTAGAAATCATCTGAGGCAATGATTAAATTTTTTAAGTATAACTTGATTAATCATGAATTTATTGCAATTAATTTTAACGTAACATAAAAATAACGATGCTATCATCGTTATTCTTATGTTGCCAGCGATATAATGATCATTCCGCTTGAAATCGGGATCCGTTAAGTGTTACAATATGAGCCATATCATGGTCATAAGTAATTTCCCTTGTACTCGTTTGCCAAATTGTTATGGCAATTCTAAAAGAACACAAGCCATTTATTAGTAGCTAAAGGAGGTCGACAGCTTGCATCCTAAAAAAATCTGGTATAATCACATCATTGTTTATTTATGGATCGCCATTGGGGTCTCCTCTTCGATAACATTGCTCAATCTGTTCTTTTTCAATATGGCTACTCTGCATTATCTTCTGGAACGCTTTTTGTTGCCTTTAGTACTTGAAATTTTTATTGTTCTGGTTTTAAAATGGCTGATCCGCTCAAATACTGAGACCACCCCCTATTATATTGTGATCGGGAGCCAGGCCATAGTGACAATTTTATTTATCGTACATTATCCGGTTTTCTATGTTTTGCTGCCACTTTTTTTAATGCCAGTGCTGATTTCGGTTTTCTTTTTAAATCTCAAACTGACAAACTTTGCCTTTTGTCTGTCGCTATCAATATTTATTATTATTAAACTCTTTTTCCCACCTTTGGCTATTATGACACCCATTGAATTAACATCTTTTGTTGCCTTTCTTATCAGCTTCTATTTACTATCACGAGAATTGACAAAACGCTTCTCAGTGGTCTACAGCGATATGGTCATCTCAGTGGAAAAAGAAAAAGAACTCCTTTATCGCAACATCTATATGGAAAAACTTACAAAAATGGACTTAGCCACAAATTTATATAACCATAAAACATTTCACGAATATCTCGATGAGCTGGTTTCTCAATGCTGCAAGCAAACTTTTAATCTGTCACTGGGACTCATCGATTTGGATCTTTTTAAAGGGATCAATGACCGTCAAGGTCACGGCAACGGAGATTTAGTCATTTCTACCACTGCCGCCATTATTTTAAATAACCTGGAAGCCAATGATTTCGCCGCTCGATATGGTGGTGAAGAGTATGCGGTTATTTTTACTGAAAAATCTCCTCAAGCCTGTCTCGAAATTCTGGAACAGATTCGATCTGAGCTTGAATCAACCGTTTTTGATACCATGCCGGGCGAGGTGGTAACCATGAGCGGTGGCTTTTCTACTTTCAGATCAGGTATGAGTAAAACAGACTTGTTTGAAGCTGCCGATAGCTGTCTGTATGCAGCCAAAAAAAATGGTCGCAACCAGATTCAAAGTGCCTCCTGAAAAGTGCCTCCTGATTGGATCCAGATATCTTCAATATTTCTTCGAAACGGGCGTCTTCAGTGGCACACGAATAGCTCAAGTGTTGATCTTAGTAAAAGCAGCTATTTGCGTTTTTTTATTCATCCTTTGCTGAAAACTTAAATAAACGCAAAAAAAGACTAATGCCGATTCTACACTTTTATTGTAGGATCGG
>JAHIQT010000183.1 GCA_018903255.1 Bacillota bacterium
CAGGCTCTTTTTCTTTTTGCAGATTGATGACTAAGATACTCCGTTCAATGTCTGAAATAATGCCGTCGTCAAAGGTGCCTTCTAAATAGGTATCGCGGGCAGGGTAAAAGGCACCATAAGTCGGTTTGCCGCATTTGTTTATGGTGGGCTTGGTTATGAGATAATGAAGAACACCAAGCAGGAAAGGCTGTAATTCAAAGACCGGACAGTTAACGATTTCAGTTTTAGTCACGGCTGTTCCATCTTTGAAAATGTAAAACAAGTCAGAAATTGCGATTGACGAATCTTTCTCGATTATTGCCAGCAATGATTTGACAAGCCAGGCCATGCGCCCGGGATTCTCGGAAAAAATACATGAGTCTGTAAGATCAATCATTCGATTAAGGACAGAAATGTACCTGTTCTTAAAGCTATTATCGAAACCGAAAATAACAGGAGTTTGATCGAATGGTACATTTTTACCACCATTAATCAGACAATTTCTGTACTCGGATACAGATTTGCTAAAAGGACTTCTGGTTGAATCTGGCATCGTTTCTGTTACAACGTGAATCAAGTGTGCCATCAGTAATGGGGCTGAAATTCCATCGTATCGATTATTTACCTTATCACTAGCAGTACCCTCGTATTTTACCTGTAACAACAAGGTGAAAAAAATACCACCGCAAAGATAAGGTACAGAGTCTTTAGCCATATGCTCCCTCTTTTCTGTCATCTGTAAGCAAAGTAACTGAAGTAAGCGACAGTAACTATTGCAAGTAACTTAAGTAACTATAAATTAATCCTTAGAGAAGAAAAATCTCTGAGGATTTTTATTTTATCAAGAGAAAAAGTAGAAATGAACACATTTTAAGAACTATTATATCACAAAAATGTGAAAACATACGAAACATCAAAAATTTACACGCGATAATCTAATCAGCGTTTTGACATGTTAATTTTTGTCTTGAACGAAAAAATCCGGAGGTTGAATCTTCTCATAAAAAATTATCTCAAAGCCTGAGATGCGCATTAGGGCGGCGGGATACATCAAGAGTCTTGAACACAGCTTAGCTGTGGACAAGCTACTGATGTACCCACCGTGCTTTACTATGCCATTTTTAGGTATCGGAGTCGGTGCGTACCAGTGCATCGGCTCTTTTTGTATCCTTGCTGCCCAAACCATCCAGGGGAAAGGCAAGGAACTTTATGAGAAAGTTTAAAACCCCAGAAAAGAATCGGACTAACTATGTTTATTACACTGCAGAGAACAAAAAGTATGTTCTTTCACCGGACGATGTGGACAGCACCTGGATTGCAATTTTGCATGGCGAAGATGATAGAGCCGTTGATGCTAGTCGCAGAGAAGATTACCATGCTCCGGTGCATCTCGAATCTTACCAAGATGCGAGTGATGAAGACACCGCCGACCGAAATCCCTATCTAATTGACCCAGAACCCAACCCGATGGAGAGTCTCATTCAGTCAATTGACGCAAATGAGCACGAAGAACGGTTGGCAAAATTAAGATCAGCGATTGAAACCCTGCAGCCACAGCAAAAGGCTTTAATTCAAAAAGTGTTTTATGAAGGACGCACCTACGTGGATATTGCAGCCGAGGAAGGTGTCACTGAAGCAGCAATAAGAAATAGACTGAAAAAGATATTTAACAATCTACGCAAAAAAATCTGAAAAAGGGGGGTTCGAATCCCCCCAGATTTTCGCATATGGACAGAGGAATGATTAACATTCCCGGAAAGGAGCGACAAAAAATGAGTCTGAAACATAAGGTGTCAATTAGTATTGCACAACCTGACGGTAGAACATCTTCCGTTATTAAAAGTGGGTCAATGCAGATTCGCAACAAATTGTTAAAATTTTTGTTTGGCGAAAAAGTAAACGTGCTGGTACTCACGCCCGGAGATTCGGTTGAAACGGTGGAAATCCATCAGATAGGAGGAGGTAAAGGCCATGAGTCGAACAAGACTACTGCTTGACGTTATTTCCGATGTCCGATCCCTAGCAGACAGCTTACAGGCGGTTGTTGATGCGATGCTGGAAAATGAGCCAGTTGAAGTGGCAAGTCAAGCTGTTCCTGCGGAAGAACCGATCGTTGAGAATTTCGAAGAACCGGCAGAAATCAAAATGGAAGATGTGAGAGCGGTGCTCGCTGACAAATCCCGCATGGGCCATACTGCATCCGTAAGAGAACTACTGACGAAGTACGGGGCATCCAAGCTGTCGGAGATCGATCCAGAAAAATATCCGGCGCTGCTAAAAGATGCGGAGTTGCTCTAATGAAAAAGCAAAAAGTAATCAATGACAGAAGCACACAGCCTGCAGAGCCAGGTCATGCCTTATTATCGGCATCATCAAGCCATCGATGGATCCGATGTCCGCCATCGGCCAGACTCTGTGAAAATTTCGAAGATAAGGGCAGTGACTACGCAAAACAGGGAAGTGAAGCCCACAGCCTTTGCCAGTTTAAACTGGAGTCGATGCTTGGCATGAAAACAACAGATCCAACGGCAGATCTTTCTTTTTACGATGAGGAAATGGAAAACTGTGCCGAAAATTATGCCCTCTATGTGATGGAACAGGTGGCCAAAGCCAAAGAAACCTGCTCCGATCCGGTGGTATTAATTGAACATCGACTGGATTTTAGCAGGTGGGTCGAGTCAGGCTTCGGCACTGGCGACTGTGTCATTATCGCAGACGGTACATTATCCGTAATTGACTATAAGCACGGAAAAGGAATCCTAGTGGAAGCCGAGAACAACCCACAAATGCTCTGTTATTCACTTGGGGCAGTCGAGTTATTTGATGGTATTTTTGATTTTGACACCATCAACACTATAATTTACCAGCCGAGACGGGAAAACATCAGCATCGATACGTTGTCGAAAGCTGAACTGCTACAGTGGGCCGACGATGTTCTTGCTCCAGCCGCCCGACTGGCCAATAAAGGCGACGGTGAATTTGAATCTGGAGAACACTGCTATTTCTGTAAGGCAAAAGCGACCTGCAGAAAACGTGCCGAAAACAATATGGAACTGGCCCGTTATGATTTTGAGAAGCCTGCCACCCTGGAAGATGAAGAAATTGAAGCCATTCTTCTCAAAGTGGATGATCTGGTGTCCTGGGCATCGGACATCAAGGCATTTGCACTACAAGCTGCAATTTCTGGTAAAGAATGGGCAGGCTGGAAACTGGTCGAAGGCCGAGCCAACCGCAAATATATCGATGAAACGGTAGTTGCGGATGCGGTTGTTGCAGCTGGGGTTAACCCCTATGAACAGAAACTACTTGGTATAACCGCCATGACATCTGCACTTGGTAAGAAGCAATTTGAAGAAGTCCTCGGTCAGCTCGTCTGCCGGCCCCAGGGTAAACCAACACTCGCGCCGGAGAGTGACAAGCGACCGGCAATGAATACAGCCAAAAATGATTTTATAGAAGAATAGGAGAAAAATATTATGTCAAATGTAAAAAATGTAAATCCCATGAAAGTAATTACCGGACCCGACACCCGTTGGAGTTATGCGAACGTCTGGGAGCCAAAGAGCATTAATGGCGGCACACCGAAGTACAGTGTCAGCGTCATTATTCCGAAGTCAGACACAAAAACCGTGACAAAAATTAAAGTCGCGATTGAAGCAGCTTACAAGGAAGGTGAATCTAAACTGAAGGGAACGGGGAGAAGCGTTCCGGCGTTATCAGTTCTAAAGACACCACTTAGAGACGGCGATACTGAAAGACCCGATGATCCCGCCTATGAAAACTGCTATTTCCTGAATGCTAACAGTACCACTGCTCCCGGCATCGTGGATGCTGATCGCCAGGAAATCATCGACCGTTCTGAAGTCTATAGTGGCGTTTATGGTCGGGCGAGTATAAACTTTTATGCATTCAATACCAACGGTAATAAAGGCATTGCCTGTAACTTGAATAATCTGCAGAAGATTAAAGATGGGGAAAATCTTGGCGGGAAATCACGAGCTGAGGACGATTTCGCAACCCAAGACGATGATGACTTCCTGGCTTAATACGGACAAATAATCAGAATGGTGGAAATTGGTCAACAAAGACAAATATAGAAAGCAGGTAAATCGATGGTCAATCAAATTTTAACAATTTTTTTGGTGGGACTCGCCATTATTTATATGAGTGGTAGCGCCTATATGTTTTTAACCTTCATTCGTGACGATATCCGTTCCGAACGCAAAAAGAAAAGAGAACAGCAAAACCAGTAGCAAAAAACATCACCGGGCGGCAATGGGATTAATCCCAGCCGCCTTTGTTTATAAAAGGACGGAGATTTGGAAATGAAAAATTTATCAATTGATATTGAGTCGTTCTCTGATGTGGACTTGTCAAAAGGTGGTGTATACAAATATTCAGAGTCACCAAATTTTGACATTCTGCTTTTCGGATATGCGATGGATGGCGGCGAGGTCCAGGTGGTTGATCTGGCCAGTGGTGAAGAAATACCCCCAGAAGTGATTGCCGCACTGGTGGATGATACCGTGATTAAATGGGCCTTCAATAGTCAGTTTGAGCGGGTCTGCCTGTCGGTATGGCTGAGACGGAATTATCCCCAGGATTTTTGCAGCTACAGTATTGCAGCCGATACAGTCAGGGGTTATCTGGATCCGTCGGCATGGCGATGTACGATGGTCTGGTCTGCCTACATGGGGTTGCCACTGTCGCTGGAAAGGGTTGGTGCAGTGCTGGGTCTGGAAGATCAGAAGCTGAAGGAAGGAAAAGATCTGATCCGGTATTTCTGTATGCCATGTAAAAGTACCAAAGCAAATAGCGGTCGTACTCGCAATTTACCGGAACATGATCAAGAAAAATGGAAACGATTTTCGAACTATAATCGGCGTGACGTTGAGGTAGAGATAGCCATTCAGAAAAAACTGACTAAGACCCCTGTGCCTGATTTTGTCTGGGATGAGTATCATCTTGATCAGGAAATCAATGACCGGGGTATTGCCCTTGATATGACCTTTGTCAAACAGGCGATTGCGATTGATCAGCTATCTCGAGAAAAGCTGACAATACAGATGCAGGCACTCACCAATCTGGATAACCCCAATTCAGTCCAGCAGATGAAAAGTTGGCTGGCGGATAAGGGGCTGGAAACCGATACACTTGGGAAAAAAGCGGTCACTGAGATGCTAAAAACGGCTCCGGATCAGTTGGCAGAAGTGCTTTCGCTGCGTCAGCAACTGGCTAAATCCTCGGTGAAAAAATACCAGGCCATGCACCATGCGGTTTGCGAGGATAGCCGGGTCCGGGGAACTTTTCAATTCTGCGGCGCTAACCGGACGGGACGATGGGCGGGTCGCCTGATCCAGCTGCAAAACCTTCCCCAGAACCACATCCCAGACCTGGAACAGGCGCGCGCCCTGGTTCGAAGCGGAAATGAGGATGCACTTTCAATGCTTTATCATTCAGTGCCGGAAGTACTATCAGAACTGATTCGGACGGCCTTTATTCCACGAGATGGCATGAAGTTTATTGTTGCCGATTTCTCAGCGATTGAAGCAAGAGTTCTATCCTGGCTGGCGGGTGAAAGTTGGCGGATGGATGTTTTTGCAGATAACGGGGACATCTATTGTGCGACCGCATCAAAGATGTTTCACTGCAACGTGGTCAAACATGGCGAAAATAGTGAACTCCGTCAGAAAGGGAAGCAAGCCGAGTTAGCCTGTATTGCAGAAGGGCAACTTGTCTTAACGAATGATGGTCTGGTGCCGATCGAAAAGATTTTAATCGATCATAAACTTTGGGATGGTGAAAAATGGGTGAGTCATGAAGGAGTAGTTTTCAAAGGAGAAAGAGAGGTCATAACCTATGACGGTCTTACAGCAACCGCAGACCACCTTGTGTGGGTTGAGGGGCAATCGCAGCCGATACAATTTGGAATCGCCGCCGCCAGCGGCGCACATCTCATACAAACCGGAGATTGTGGGACAGCAATTCGGTTGGGTGAAGATTATTTCATCCGAGAAACGATGGAACAAAAAAATGAATCATTGTTATGTGCTGACCCAGTGTACCGGCTGCGGAAGCATTCAGTGGCAGCTGTATTGCAATTTAAAAAGCGGGAAATCGAAAGGATGTCAAAGTTGTTCTCAGCCAAGGCAGATTCCGTTCTGGTTGGATCGAAGACTTGCGGCAGCAAAACAACGATGCGAAAATCCAAACGATGGAGGTTATCACAATTACGGTGCGAGAGGAATAAAATTCGCTTTTACAAGTGTTACCGAAGCCGGTCTTTATTTAATAAAAACATTTGGCTTGCCACCAAAAGAGCTAGAAATCGACCGGATCAACAACGATCTGGATTATGCACCAGGCAATCTTCGTTTTGTGACACATTTGGAAAACAACCAAAACAAAAGGTGTACGGTGCTCAGCCATTTTTCTCAGGAATATTGGCCTTATGTAAGAAATGTGGTCGTTCGCAAATTATCGGTCGGATTAAGCAGGGACGAAATAATCCAGGGAGCCGAAACAGCAGTATTCGAAAAAAGAAAAAATTGGAAATTGATCAGCGCAAGGCTCGACTTTATGACATACGAAATGCCGGATCACATCACCGTTTTACCGTATCGGGAAAACTCGTCCACAACTGCGGGTATGGCGGATCAGTCGGCGCACTAAAAGCAATGGGTGCTCTTGAGCTCGGTATGAAAGAGGAAGAATTAAAGCCGCTGGTTGATGCCTGGCGTCAGGCCAATCCCAACATCGTCCGTTTCTGGTGGGCGGTGGATCGTGCGGTAAAAATATGCATCAAACAAAAAATCCCAACCGAGACCCATGGTATTTACTTTTCTTATCAGAGTGGGTTTTTATTTATCACCCTTCCTTCCGGCAGAAAACTGGCATATGTAAAACCCCGTATCGGTGAGAATCGCTTTGGCGGTGAGTCGGTGACCTATGAAGGGGTGGGTGGCACAAAGAAATGGGAGCGGATTGAGAGTTATGGGCCAAAGTTTGTTGAGAATATCGTCCAGGCAATCAGCCGGGATATTTTGGCCGAAGCGATGACAAGACTCCGATATTGTTTTATTGTGGCCCATGTCCATGATGAAATTATTATTGAGGCGGATATGCGTATGTCTCTTTTAGCCATCTGTAAGCAAATGGCAAAAACACCGTTCTGGGCTAAGGGACTGCTGCTTCATGCCGAGGGTTATGAATGCAGTTTTTATAAAAAAGATTAATCTTTCTTAATCTTGGGGGTTCGATTGATGCGGATTCTTCGCTTATAGGCAGAGGTGATGATACCTCTGTCTATTTTATTTTAGGAGGTAATTCGGATGAACGAATTAGTCAGAATCAATTTTGACAGTGAGCGCCCCACAGTAAACGGTCGGGATTTATGTGAGACCCTACAGGTCAAAACACCCTACACCCAGTGGTTTGAACGCATGAAAGAGTATGGTTTCAGTGAAAACAGTGATTTTGTGACGGTTCACAAAAATGTTATCCGTGTGGATGGTACAAAAATGCCACAGCAGCATTATAACCATCAGCTGACACTGGATATGGCCAAAGAAATCTGTATGATTCAACGCAGTGCAATCGGCAGGAAATGTCGCCAGTATTTCCTGGAGCTGGAAAAAGCCTGGAATAGTCCGGAAGCTATTATGGCAAGAGCATTGCAGTTTGCCGATTCCCAGCTGGCGCTGATGCGATCTAAAAATACTGAGCTGGCAGATACCGTAGCCATCCAGAATCAGCAGATTACCGAGATGAAGCCGAAGGTCAGCTACTATGATGTGGTGTTAAACTGCAAAGATCTTATCACAATATCAGTCATTGCCAAAGACTTCGGTAAGTCTGCCAGATGGATGAACCGCTATCTTCACGACAAAAAAATTCAGTTTAAACAAGGCGAGATCTGGTTGTTGTATCAGAAATATGCTGAAAAAGGCTACACCAGCACGAAAACGCACAATTATGCCGGGTCGGATGGAGAACAGCACATCAAACCCCACACCTATTGGACCCAAAAGGGACGATTATTCATTTATGATCTGTTAAAAGTAGACGGCATCATCCCTCTAATTGAGCTGGAAATGGAGGAAGTTTATGAATAAAGAATCAGTTAATCAGGCGGGAACGAATAGTGCGGCTGATCTAAGCGAATTGCTTGATTGGTTGTTACCGTTAAAGCTGACGCAATCGGCAGAGCTTGAAGCGACGATGGTCAGAGGTTTTGTCGATGAGAATGGCAAGCTGTGGCTTGAAACTGATGAGTTGGGCATTTTTTCAGTTGAGTTTTTAATGGCACTTGTGATGGCAGAAAAATTCGGAGGTGAATGTAATGAGCATCAGTAAGAAAAATGGCGAGGGCTATTATGATCCGACTGCTTATGATGCATTAACCAGCGTAATGAAATCAGAAAAGGCTAAAAAGAGAGCCGATTTTAAACCACTGGTTTATGTCTGTTCGCCGTACTCTGGCGATGTGGATCAAAATGTCAAGAATGCCAGAGCGTTTTGCCGATTTGCCTTGGAGCAGAACTGCATTCCCCTGGCACCACATCTGTTGTTTCCACAGTTTATGGATGATGATAACCCGGTGGAGCGGGATATGGCAATGTTTATGAATTACGTGCTGCTGGGCAAGTGTGATGAATTATGGGTGTTTAGCAGTCAGGTCACAAAGGGGATGGAACAGGAGATTGCGGTGGCTACAAAACGCAACCAGAAAATCAGATGGTTTGGGCGGAAAGCGAAGGGAGGACAGCAGAATGCGTGAGTTGCCAATCGCATACGGCAACAGCTGCTATGCGAAAAAATGGTCAAACAAGAAAATACCCTTTGATGATTTATGCCAAAGATTGGAGCATACCGTGCGTACCTCGGAAACGGTGGAAGAATACCCGAAACTCCCCAAGACTGAACGGGATAGGACCAAGGACAAGGGCGGCTTTGTCGGCGGCAGCCTTAAAAACGGCAGCCGTAAACGGGATTCGGTAGCTTGTCGGTCGATGCTGACCCATGATGCCGACCATGCAGATAAAGACTTTATTGAGCGCTTTGAGATGTTGTGCAAATATACCGCCTGTCTTTATACCACCCATGGTCATACCCCGGAAGCACCAAGAATCCGGATAATTATTCCCATGACCCGGGATGTGACGCCGGATGAATACACGGCCATTGCCAGATATTTTGCCGAAGAGTGGAACATGGACTGTTTTGATGAATGTTCATATCGTCCCCATCAGCTGATGTATTGGCCCACCACCCCGTCAAACGGAGAATATATTTTTAAACGTATCGACGGGGAGTGGCTTGATCCGGACAGATATCTCAGCGCCCACCCCAACTGGCGTGACTGTTCGCTACTGCCAACCTCTTCACGGGAAAGCAGGGCCTCCGATCACAAGCAGCGTCGCCAGCAGGATCCGCTTGAAAAAGCCGGTGTGGTCGGAGCCTTCTGCCGGGCTTATAGCATCCAGGAGGCCATTGAGACATTTCTTGGTGATGTCTATGAAGCGTCAGCGGTGCCGGGCCGGTATGATTATATCCCAGCTGACAGCAGTGCCGGGGTGGTGGTGTACGATGACAAATTTGCTTACTCCCACCACAGCACTGATCCTGCCAGTGAAAAGGAACTCAATGCCTTTGATCTGGTGCGTGTTCATAAATTCAGTGATGTCGATGAAAAGAAGTCCTTTAGTTTAATGGCTGAGTTTGCGGTGGCCGATGACGCAGTGAAATCGGAACTTTCAAAAGCGCGGGAAGCGTTGCTTGAGGAAGATTTTGCTGACACGGATGACTGGACAACCCGATTAAAATACCAGCCCAAAAGCAGTGTGTTGGATAATAGCGTCTGGAATGAAGTGCTGATTCTCAATAATGACCCTGATTTTTCAAATTTTGCATTTAATGAAATGGCCAATAGGATCCAGATTACCGGAACTGTTCCATGGGATCGACCAAGCGGAAATCCATTCTGGAGGGATGCAGATACAGCGCAGCTAAAAGCTTTAATTGATGTACGCTATGTTTCGTTTTCAAGCAGAAACCACGATGTCAGTTTTGTGAAGGTTGCCGATGATCGCCATTTTCACCCCATCCGTGACTATCTTGATAAACTCCCGGAATGGGATGGAACTAAACGATTGGAGAATCTGCTGATCCGATATTTTGATGCAGCAGACACCCCATATATCCGGGCAGTTACCCGTAAAACATTTGCAGGGGCGGTGGCGAGAATCTATAAACCAGGCACAAAATTTGACTGCATTCCTGTCCTCGACGGCGACCAGGGGATCGGCAAAAGCACCTTCTTTAAAGATCTGGTGGGCGAAGAATATTATTCGGATACGCTGTCACTCACCGATATGAATGATAAATCCGGCGCAGAAAAACTGCAGGGCTTCTGGATTGTCGAAATTGGCGAACTGGCCGGGATGAAAAAAGCAGACATTGAAAGAGTCAAAGCGTTCCTTTCGACAACCGATGACAAGTATCGGCCCAGCTATGGTAGAACCGTGGAGAGCCATCCAAGGCAGTGTATTATTATCGCATCCGTCAACGGAGAGCGTGGTTATCTGCGCGATATTACCGGTAATCGCCGTTTCTGGGTGGTGAAGTGCAACCGTAAAGAGCAGATCAAGACCTGGAATTTCTCAGAAGTCGAACGGGACCAGATCTGGTCTGAGGCAAAGCACTATTATCAAGGCGGCGAGAAACTGTTTCTTGAGGGCGAGATGCTTCGTGCTTCTGAAGAAGCCCAGCGTGATGCAATGGAAGTGGACGAGCGCCAAGGTATGGTGGAGGAATACCTCGACACGCTGCTGCCAGAAAGCTGGGAAAGCATGGATGCGTATGCCCGCAGAAATTATCTGGCCGAAACGAATTCACCAACAAGCCCGTTAGGAACGGTGGAACGAACGACTGTCAGCAATGCCGAAATTTGGTGCGAATGCTTCGGGCGGGGTCTTTCCGATTTGAAGCCCTCCGATTCTTATGCGATAGCGGCGCTGATGGCAAAGGTGGAAGGCTGGGTAAAAACCGGAAAAGTCAGAAAGCGACCCATCTACGGCAAGCAGCGCCTTTATGAAAGAAGTTGTTGTCAGTTGGAAAACGCTGATAAATAGCGGGTTTGACGGTGATAAGCAACAACTGTAACAACTATATCCCTTATATTAGTTATCGGCTTTAAATAATAGGGAATAGGTTTGTTGTGCCTGTATACGCCCGCGTAGAAATTATAGGAAATGGTGTTGCCAGTTGTTGCTTGTTGCTGAAAAAAGAAGGATGGAATGTATGAGAGAAAAAACAATCGAACGAAAATTGGCAGTAACTGTAAAAAAGATGGGCGGTATCTGCCCGAAGTTTGTATCTCCGGGTTTAGATGGAATGCCGGATCGGTTGGTGCTTTTACCCGGTGGGAGACTGGCATTTGTCGAAGTGAAGGCTCCCGGTAAAAAACCACAGCCATTGCAAATGGTAAGGCATGAGATGTTAAAACGTCTGGGCTTTGCAGTTTATGTTCTGGATGATGTGGGAAAAATTGGAGAGATGCTTGATGAAATTATCGATTAAGTGTGATTGGTGCGGAAAAGAATTTCATAGGGACAGCAAAAATATCCATACCAGAAATCATTTTTGCATAATGCGTCTTGGAAAAGAAAACGCAGAAAGAGAAGGATCGTCTTGGAAGCTTTGTTAAAAAAGAATGATTTGCATAGATATCAAAAATTCAGTGCCCAATTTATTATTGAACATCCAGTAGCAGCCATTTTTTTGGATTGCGGACTTGGAAAGACCGTTACCTCCCTCACGGCAATCAACGAGTTACTGTTTGATTCTTTTGAGGTGCAGCGTGTGTTGGTGGTATGCCCGTTACGAGTAGGAAGCGTCTGGGCAAATGAAATACATCGCTGGGAGCATCTGCAGAAACTGCAGTATTCGATTGCAATCGGCACGGAACCAGAGAGACTGGCTGCATTAAGTAGAAAAGCTGACATTTATATCATTAACCGTGAAAATGTGCAGTGGCTAATTGAAAAAAGTGGTGTTCCCTTTACATTCGATTTGCTTGTCATAGATGAATTATCATCATTCAAAAATCACCAATCAAAACGCTTCCGTGCACTTTTGAAAGCCAGACCCAAGGTGAAACGTATCATCGGTCTAACTGGTACACCAAGTGCTAACGGTCTGATGGATTTATTCGCCGAATTTAGACTGCTTGACTTAGGCGAACGTCTCGGCAGGTTCATTGGCCAGTACCGCTCCAGCTATTTTAAGCCAGACAAGCGTAATGGCCAGGTCATTTTTTCCTATAAACCATTACCCGATGCCGAAGAAGCGATCTATTCCAGAATCGCCGATATTACAATTTCTATGAAATCGACGGATCACTTGCAAATGCCAGAACTGGTCTCATCCCAATATGAAGTGCAGCTCTCTGATGACGAGCGGATCCGATACGATGAACTAAAACGGGATTTGATATTGCAGCTCCCAGATGGCGATGTGACTGCAGCAAATGCCGCTTCTCTTACCGGGAAGCTTTGCCAGCTGGCCAATGGAGCCATTTATTCTGATAATGGCGATACCATCAAATTCCACGACAGGAAGCTGGACGCTTTGGAGGATTTAATCGAAGCAGCCAATGAAAAGCCGGTACTGGTGGCCTACTGGTTTAAGCATGACCTTAACCGCATCAAAAAACGATTTACCGTCAGGGAGATCAAATCCAGCCAGGACATCGCTGATTGGAACGCCGGAAAAATTCCGATCGCCGTGATCCATCCGGCTTCGGCTGGGCATGGCCTGAATCTGCAGTCTGGTGGATCAACCCTGATCTGGTTCGGACTGACCTGGTCTCTTGAACTGTATCAGCAGACCAACGCCCGCCTATGGCGTCAGGGTCAAAGCAGCAAAACCGTGATCATCCTACACCTTATCACAAAAGGCACCATTGACGAGCAGATCTTAAAAGCCCTATCTGAAAAGAACCTGACACAGCAATCACTGATTGATGCAGTGAAAGCTGATCTGAAAATCTGAGACAATCAATGACAATCCGAGGAAACTATTATTCGGAGGTACGATTATGGAACCCTATCAAAGTTTAGTCAATGCGCTTATTATTCAGGCAGTTAAAGACTACCGAAAAGCAATTCGATTTTTGAAGCATCATCCCCACACACCAGAGCTTGATAACGATCCTCAACAAAATACGCTGCGAGATAAAGTTATCAAAAATGAGAATGAACGAGATGCTGCTGAGCGCTTCTTTCGGTCTGGATGGTTTGAGATGCTCTCCTCCCTGGATGGCGAGGTTCTGTTAAAAAAGGTTTGTGAAATGGAGGAGGGCTGAGATGACCGCTTTGGATTTTTTAAGCCAAGCTTACCGGTTGGATCTTCGCATCGACAGTAAACTGGAACAGATTAATTCTTTAAATGAACTGGCGACAAAATGCACCGCTACCATCAGCGATATGCCCCGCAGCCCCAACCAGAGCATTTCTTCGATGGCGGATACCGTTGCAAAGATCGTTGACCTTCAAATAGAAATTGACCGGGACATTCATCAGTTGATCGACATCAAGCGGCGGATTGTTGCCAGCATTAAAGCTGTGGACAATAAGGAATTTCAGACTTTGCTTGAGCTTCGATTCCTTTGCGGTTGTACCTGGGAGGAAATAGCCATCAAGATGGGCTTTAGCATCCAGCACACCTATCGAATGCGTGATCGAGCTTTAAAGAAAATCGTCGTCAACGAAAGTGGAGAGTAAATGAGAGTTGATGTTAATACCCAATGTGGTATAATGGTATTGTGAAAAAAGTAGGCACAGGCCACCACGGGAGAAATCTCATGGTGGCTTTTCTTATGCCCAAAACGAGGTGAACATTATGCCGAGAAAACCTAAGCGTCCCTGCAGCTACCCCGGTTGTAAAGAACTAACCAATGGCCGGTTCTGCGAGGAACACCAGAAATTATCGGAACAACATTACAATAAATATCAGCGTGACCCAGAGACCCGGAAACGCTATGGCTGGTCCTGGAAACGCATCCGCGATCGTTACATTAGAAACAATTCCCTTTGTGAGATGTGTTTGAAAAAAGGAAGGCTGACCCCAGCCCAGGAAGTTCATCATATCAAACCGTTGTCTAAGGGTGGTACCCACGATGAAAAGAACCTGATGGCGTTGTGCAGCAGCTGTCACTCTACCATCACGGCTCGAGAAGGTGGCCGGTGGGGGTAGTCAAATCGCTAAAACGTGTTGCAAATGCAACGGGTAGGGGGGCACGTGCGAAAAGTCGCAATTTCAAGAGGCCATATAGGAAAAAGCAAAGAAAGGACGGTGTATTCAGATGGCCAACGGTCACGGCGGTTCCCGAGTTGGAGCCGGAAAAAAGAAGAAAGCATTAGTGGATAAACTGATGGACGGTAACCCTGGTAAACGTAAACTGACGGTATTGGAATTTTCTGACACCGCCATGCTGGAAGGCCAGGACATGCCGCCACCTAAAGAATATCTCAGCGCCACCCAGAAAAATGGCAAGCCGCTGATGGCGGCTGACATTTATGAAATTACCTGGCAATGGCTGGCCGAACGGGGCTGCGCCCAACACGTTTCAGCGCAATTAATCGAGCAGTATGCCATGGCGGTGTCCCGTTGGATTCAGTGTGAAGAATCAATTACTGAGTTTGGCTTTCTGGCCAAGCACCCCACCACCGGCAATGCGATTCCATCTCCTTTCGTAGCCATGTCGCAAAGCTTTATGAAATTGTCAAACAACCTCTGGTATCAAATCTATCAGGTGGTAAAAGAAAACTGTGCCCAAGAATTTAAAGGCAGTAACCCTCACGATGATGTGATGGAACGGCTGCTGACGGCCCGACGTGGCGAATAGAATTAGGAGGATCCTATTGGAACTACAAAAAATACCTATTAAGAAAATAAAACATGCAAAATATAATCCCCGGAAAAATCTTAAACCCGGTGATGCGGAGTATGAAAAACTCAAGCGCTCCATTAAGGAATTCGGCTACGTCGAACCTGTCATCTGGAACCAGCGCACTGGTAACATCGTCGGGGGCCACCAGCGCTTTAAGGTGTTAACCCAGCTGGGCGAAAAAGAAGTGGATTGTGTGGTTGTGGATATGGATGATGAAAAAGAAAAGGCTTTAAATGTTGCCCTGAATAAGGTTTCCGGAGATTGGGATATGCCGCTGTTAACAGATCTACTAAAAGATCTTGATGATAGCGGCTTTGATCTTTCACTGACTGGTTTTGATCTGGCCGAGATCAATGAACTCTTTGGCGAACCCGATGCCCAGGAGGATGACTTTGATCCCGATCAGGCTTTGGATGAGATCACCACCCCGATGACCCAAACCGGTGATGTTTGGCACCTGGGAAAACACCGGTTGATCTGTGGGGATTCCACAGTTAAGGAAGATATGGATACCCTGATGGATGGCCAGCTGGCTGACCTCATTCTAACGGACCCCCCGTATAACGTCGACTATCAAGGTGGCACCAAAGAGAAGCTCAAGATTCAAAATGACAAGCTTGGCGATGCAGCCTTCCTGGAGTTTTTAACAGCTGCCTTTGAACGAATGTTTGAACAGTCGAAAAAAGGTGCCCCGATTTATGTTTTCCACGCCGATAGTGAAGGCTACAATTTCAGAACCGCCTTTAAAGAAGCCGGCTATGTGCTGCGGCAATGCCTGGTCTGGGTGAAGAACTCCCTGGTGATGGGCCGGCAGGATTACCAATGGCAGCACGAACCGGTTCTTTACGGCTGGAAGGATGGCGCTGGCCACGCCTGGTATGGCGATCGAAAGCAAACCACCCTGGTGCGGTTTGACAAACCCCTGCGAAACGGGGAGCACCCCACCATGAAGCCCGTCGGTCTCTGTGGCTACTTTATCGGCAACTCCAGTAAAGAAGGCGACATTGTCCTGGACTCTTTTGGTGGCAGCGGCAGTACCCTGATCGCCTGCGAGCAGATGGGCCGGGTTTGTTATACCTCGGAATTGGATCCCAAATACTGCGATGTGATTGTTAAGCGCTATGCTGAAACCATTGGTTACGATGATGGAATCTCAGTCATCCGAAATGGTAAGATGATTCCTTATTCCGAACTTTTACCAGTCGAATAAACCCATCAACTTTGTCAAATACGACTTGCTTATTAGCACCTTTTGAGTGATATATGGACACAACAAAACTACATTTAAAGGAGAAAAAATCATGAAAAAAGGTACATTATTTACAATTGGAAACGGAAAGAAAGTCTACGAGGTGGTCGGCCGCTTCGGAAAAGACATTGTTCTTGCGGACACGAGCGAAAATGGTGATGAAGTGTTAATCTACGGACCCACAGAACTGCAAGGGCTGATAGATGAAAAGCACTTTGAGCTGGTTCTCGACGGTAAAAAGAAAAGCGGCGGAAAAAAATGAAACTTCGAAACTTAACAAATGTCAAAAAAGGCGATCGGGTTCGGCTGATTTACATGAATGACCCCTACTCGGATCCTGGCGAAGGGGCGACTGGCACTGTCGATTGCATCGACGACATTGGAACCATCCACGTTATATGGGACTCAGGGAGTCGCCTCGGGTTAATCCCCGGGGTAGATCGCTGGGTGATGATTGAAAACAGCAGCGAAAATGAAAAGCAAGGTGAAAGACCATGACGATGCAATACCAATTTAACGACTGCGATCGAAAAATCTTAGTAGCAGCCATTGGTGAAATCCTCCAGATTCAGCCCGTCTACCAAGGGGTACCATCCTTTGCCTACATCATTGGGGGCTTTGAGGTGGATAAGCAAGGAACCCTGATTATTGCTGAAACGACTACCGATACGGAGGTTGATACCTTACTGGAAGACCTGCGGCTAAGAGGATTCACTTATGAAAAAGAAGAAATTCAAACCGAAAACCAAACTGAAATTGAGAACCAAATCCAAACTGATACCGAAAGCGATGAAGTCCTTACCATTGAAATGCCCAAGGAAGGCTTCACCGATGAAGCCATGACCAACCTTGAAAACCTGATCAAAGGCAAAGGTGAGTTGATTAAAAAAGCCCTTGGCATTGAAACCCTACCGGTTGAGATGTCCGAGAATAGCATTTCCTTCCCCTGGTTCAAAGCGAATGCTGAACCAGAAGCCGTCCAGGCCTATACCCAATTCATTGCCGCCATTTGTGAGATGGCCAAAACTCAAAAGCGCATCTCAGCTACAGCCAAGGCCGTCGATAATGAAAAGTACGCCTTCCGCTGCTTCCTGCTGCGATTGGGGTTTATCGGGAACGACTACAAAACCACCCGCAAGATTCTGCTTTCAAAGCTGTCAGGCAGTGCGGCTTTTAAAAGCGGTAAAAAAGCAAATGCTGAGTAATTCTTTTGTGTTTCTTCCGAATTGACTTGCTATTAATGTCGTTTAGAGTGATATATGTACATACAAACGGAACAAATGCATTTTAAAGGAGTACGAAACGATGTTAACAGCAAAATTCGGAATTGAAATTGAGTTCACCGGGATTAACAGAGAAAAGGCCGCTGCGATTGCCGCCAGCTTCCTAAACGGAACCTACGCAGAAGGCGGGACCTACTACGACACCAAAAAGGTCACCGCCCCGGATGGTCGGGTGTGGAAGTTCATGAGCGACGGCAGCATCAACTGCCAGCGCAAATCACAGGGTCGCAGGGTCGCCGCTGGTAGAGACTACAGCGTTGAGCTGGTCAGCCCGATCCTTTCCTACGGGGAGGACATTAAGACCCTGCAGGAGTTGGTACGGCTGCTCAGACGCGCCGGGGCCTTTACCAACAGCTCCTGCGGCATCCACATCCATCTGGATGGTAAAGACCACTCACCCCGCAGCATCCGAAACTTCATCAACATCATTGCCAGCAAGAACGACCTTTTTTACAAAGCTCTGGAGATTGCCCCCCAGCGGATGAGCTACTGCAAAAAGATGGACGGCATCCTGATTGAAAAGCTGAAAAAACAAAAGCCCACCACCATGGCAGAAATTGAGGATATCTGGTACGACGGCTACAACGAAAGCCGCCGGATTCACTACCATAACAGCCGCTACCATTTCCTGAACCTGCACAGCTTTTTTACCGGCCACCACACGGTCGAGTTACGGGGCTTCAACAGCATCCTCCACGCCGGAAAAATCAGAAGCTACATTGTTTTAGCCCTGGCCATCAACAACCAGGCCTTAACCCAAAAGTGTGCTTCTTCAAAAAAGCCCCAGGTTGAAAATGAAAAGTTTGCCATGCGAACCTACTTAAACCGCATCGGCTTCATTGGCAGCGAGTTTGCCAACTGCCGCGAGCACTTAACCGCAGCCCTCACCGGGTCGGCAGCATGGCGGTATGGGGTGGCATGAGCTGCCCCCGGTTCAAAAGGAGGAAAAAGACATGAAGACTAAATTGTATCTGGCCTATGGCTCAAACTTAAATCTAGCCCAAATGGGCAAACGCTGCCCCACTGCCCGGGTGGTTGACACGCTCACCCTTGACGGCTATCAACTGCTCTTTAAAGGCCCCCACGATGGCGCGGTGGCCACCATCAAACCCCAACAAGGCAGCCGGGTGCCAGTGCTGGTCTGGGAAATCACCCCGGAAGATGAATCCGCCCTGGACCATTACGAAGGCTGGCCGATTCTATATCGAAAAGAAACCATCACCGTTCGCATCGGCAAACGGCTGACAAAAGCCATGGTTTACCTGATGAACGAGAACCGGCCCTTGGGGCTGCCAAGCTGTTATTACTACAGCGTTATTCTAGAAGGCTACAAGACCGCCGGGTTTGATGTTGGCATCCTGCGGCAGGCGGTCAGTGATTCAACCGAAGCTGCAATTGGATAGTATCGTTTAACAACATATCAAATTTTTAAGCATCTCTTGCGGGGTGCTTTTTTGTTGTCTGTTTTTACCGGCAACAAGGAAAGGAAAAACATGAATCTTGAAATAGGAACCATGGGTACCGCTGTGGCCCAATTACAGCGGGATTTAAATTTCTGTGCTTATGACGCCGGAACGATTGATGGCGACTTTGGAAGCCAAACCCAGGAAGCCGTACTGGCCCTACAAACCTACCACGGTTTGGAGCCGGATGGCATTTACGGAGACCAATCCGATGCTGCCTTAATGGGAGAAATCCGGGTGATTCAGGAAGCACTCATAAAGAATGGCTACCACCTCGCAATCGATGGCGCTGTTGGTTCGGAGACCCTGGCAGCCATCACAGATTTTCAAAAATCAAAAGGTCTAACCGTCGATGGGATTGTTGGGAACGAAACGCTGAAGGCACTGGGAATTGAAATACCATCGGCGGCAAACCAGACCGAAACGACCACACCCATATCAAAACCAACACCTACCACTCCCCCTAATGGCACGGGAAACGGCCAGCTGGTCTGCATCAACCCCGGTCACGGCGGCTCTGATCCCGGTGCCTGCGGCAACCTGCAGGAAAAGGATATGAACTTGGTGGTGAGCCTGAGACTGGGGCAATTGCTTAAGGAGCGCGATTTCAGCGTTGTTTATACCCGGACCGATGATAGTTGGATGGCTTTAAGTGACCGTCCGGCCATTGCCAATGAAAGCAATGCCGATATTTTTGTCAGCATCCATCACAATGGTTCCGCCAGTCCGGAATCCAGCGGTACCCTGGTCATCTGTTATCCCGGGAGTACCAACGGCTTAAGATTGGCACAGCTGGTGCTCAATGGGCTGTGCAATCGCATGGGTTTAGCCAACCGGGGCATTATCCAGCGTGATGATTCCGACGTCACCTATTCCAACATGCCCGCCATTATCACCGAAGGGCTGTTTGCCTCATCACCCAGCGACTGTCATTTCTTTAATAATGGCGGCGCTGAACTGGAAGCCCAGGGCATTCTGGAAGGAATCCTGGCCTATTTTAACAGTTAAAAACAGCACCAGTTCTCAGAAAGGAGCGGTCGGCCATGCGTTATCTGGACAATTATCAACCAACCCCGTTTAAACAAAAGACATCCATCTTTGATCAAAACCGTGCCGATCTGGCGGTTTCATTTATCAATTGCCTCAAGCACACCAAAGGCCAATGGCATGGTCAGCCCTTTGAACTGATCGACTGGCAGGAGCAGATCATCCGGGATGTTTTCGGGATTCTAAAACCAAACCAGGCCCGACAGTTTAATACTGCATATGTAGAAATCAGCAAGAAACAAGGTAAGAGTGAGCTGGCTGCCGCAGTGGCACTGCTCTTAACTTGTGGTGACTATGAACATGGCGGTGAGATTTACGGCTGTGCCTCGGATCGTCAGCAAGCTTCGATTGTTTTTGATGTGGCGGTGGATATGGTAGACCAATGCCCAGCCCTTAAATCACGAATTAAGCCGGTTCTTTCTCAAAAGCGATTGATTTATAAACCGCTGGGTAGCTTCTACCAGGTTTTATCGGCTGAAGCATACACCAAGCATGGTCTGAACGTTCATGGCGTGGTCTTTGATGAGCTGCATGCCCAACCCAATCGAAACCTCTATGACGTCATGCTCCATGGCTCCGGTGATGCTAGAAAGCAACCGCTGTATTTTTTAATCACCACCGCTGGAACCGATCGCCACTCCATCTGTTGGGAGGTTCATCAGAAAGCCGAGGATATCTTGGCTGGAAGAAAGATTGACCAGACCTTTTATCCGGTTATCTATGGTGCCGGAGAAAATGAAGATTGGACGGATCCCAAGGTATGGCAAAAAGCCAATCCTTCCATGGGCATCACCGTTGACATCGAAAAGATCGAGGTCGCCTGCGAAAACGCTAAAGAAAACCCAGCTGAAGAGAACCTCTTTCGACAGCTGCGGCTCAATCAGTGGGTCAAACAATCCGTCAGGTGGATGCCGATGGAAAAGTGGGATAAATGCAGAGAGACAATTGATCCAGACGATCTTCTCGGTAGAGAATGCTATGGCGGCCTTGACCTCTCAAGTTCGATTGACATCACGGCTTTCGTCTTGGTCTTTCCACCCAAGTATGATGATGAAAAGTATGTCATTATGCCTTTTTTCTGGATTCCAGAGGAAAACATCGAACAGCGAGTCCGGAGGGATCATGTACCTTATGACGTTTGGGAAAAGCAAAACCACATGCAGACCACCGAAGGAAATGTGGTCCATTACGGCTTTATTGAGAGCTTCATTGATGAACTGGGTACCAAGTATAATATCCGAGAAATCGCCTTTGACCGCTGGGGAGCAGTTCAGATGGTACAAAACCTCGAAGGTTTAGGATTTACCGTGGTTCCCTTCGGACAGGGGTTTAAGGATATGTCGCCCCCAACCAAAGAGCTGATGAAGCTGACCCTGGAAGAGAAGATCGCCCATGGCGGGCATCCGGTGCTCAGGTGGATGATGGACAACATTTTTGTCCGGACTGACCCGGCTGGAAATATCAAACCGGATAAGGAGAAATCCACCGAGCGGATTGATGGGGCCGTGGCCACTATTATGGCGCTGGATCGGGCAATTCGCTGTGGTGGCAATATGGGAGGGAGTGTTTATGATGAGCGAGGGATATTAGTTCTTTAGTTATTTCTAAATAATGCAAAATACAAATTTGCAAATATGTATTTACAAATAATAATATGTGTCGTATAATAAATCCAAAAGGAGGATTTACGATATGGCAAAACTTGAACTGATTATCCCCGATAGTTTATATGAACAATTTCAGATTGCTCTTACCCTAAACAAAAATAGTTTGGATGAAGTAGGTGAACAGATTATTGCTGCATATGTGAGTGATAGCTTTATGCAAGCAGCTAAAAATCTCTCAGTTAATAACACTCCTAAACCCGTAACCCCTGTTATACATTACGACCAAAATTATGCCAAAGCGAATCGAAAGATTCCAGCTTGGGTACATCGTCCAAAGCAAAACAATCATCGAATCATCAAAGCTTTTTTGCAGATTGAAAGCGAAAAAGGGGTTGTGCTTCTAGATGAGTTGGTCAAGAGGTGTTCTAACAAAGTCGATTACCCAGGAACTTTTGTCACAGACTTTAGAGGTAATTTTGCTCAAATGAAGACTGATTCAAGTAACTCACACGGAAAAGTCTTTATTACTAATGGTGATATCGTTGAAATTTGGAGTGAAGTTTATGAAAGCGTTGATCGTTATCGATATGAGTTTTTAAATTCTGTAGAGGAGGATAGCATGAGAAAAACTATCACAGATGAGATGGTAATAAGTTCTTATGAAATTGCAAAGAAGGTTTATGAAGGGAAAATTGGCAGAACCGAAGGGAAACTGGAGATCGCACAAAAAACTGGCATGAATGAGGGATCAGCTGGCGATTTTATTACCAACTTCATGGCAATGATCGATGGTCAAAAGTACACAAGGACTCTTAACACTTTTGCCACAAGATTCTATCTTGAGAGTATCAAAAAAGATTATGGTGAAGCGGTTTTCAAAAATGCCATACGTGCGGTTACTGAGCACGTGAAATATTATAACGCATTAGGCCATGGAAATCTCAATAGTATTCAAGCAGTTATTGATGACCTAATATAGACTAAAAAAAAATAATAACGCATCTCAACCGAGGTGCTTTTTTTACGCCCATTTTTAAGGAGGAACTCATGAGTCGATTAAGAGACCTATTCCATTCCCGCGACAAACCCAAAAACTATCTTGATAATAACCCCTTCAGTTTTTTCTTCGGTGGCACCACCGCCGGAAAAACGGTCAATGAACGAACGGCGATGCAGACCACAGCCGTCTATTCCTGTGTGCGGATCCTGGCCGAAACCATCGCCAGCTTACCGCTTCATACCTATCATTACACTGACAATGGCAAAGAAAAAGCCGAGGGGCACTGCTTATACCAGCTCCTCCAGCATGAACCAAATCCGGAGATGACTTCTTTCGTGTTTCGAGAAACACTGATGAGTCATCTTTTGCTTTGGGGCAATGCTTATGCTCAGATTATTCGGGATGGAAGGGGACAGGTGTTGGCGCTGTATCCCTTAATGCCAGACAAAATAACGGTTGATCGAGCCGCCAATGGTGAGCTTTTTTACAAATATCAGAGTGATAAGGGCGAAGTGGTGATGCGCAAAGAAATGGTTCTGCATATTCCTGGCCTTGGTTTTGATGGTTTAATCGGTTATTCACCGATAGCCATGGCCAAAAACGCCATTGGGATGGCCATTGCCACCGAAGAGTATGGCTCTAAGTTTTTTTCCAATGGCGCAAATCCCGGGGGTGTGCTTGAGCATCCTGGTGTAGTCAAAGATCCCAAACGGGTCCGGGAAAGCTGGAACGCTGTTTATCAGGGCAGCAGCAACGCTCATCGGATTGCAGTCCTTGAAGAAGGAATGCGGTTTACTTCCATTGGCATACCCCCGGAACAGGCCCAATTTCTGGAAACCCGAAAGTTTCAGATCAATGAAATCGCTCGGATTTTCAGGATTCCACCCCATATGATTGGAGACTTGGAGAAGTCCAGTTTTTCAAACATCGAGCAACAGTCATTGGAGTTTGTCAAATATACCCTGGATCCCTGGGTCATTCGCTGGGAACAATCGATGCAAAAAGCGCTGCTGAGTGACAGCGAAAAAAGCCAATACTTTATCCGCTTCTCGGTGGATGGCCTTCTGCGTGGTGACTACGCTTCCCGCATGGCCGGCTATGCCACTGGCAGGCAAAACGGCTGGCTGTCCACCAACGATATTAGAGAGCTGGAAAACCTCAATCGCATCCCAGAAGCATTGGGCGGCGATCTTTACCTGATTAACGGTGCCATGACAAAACTGGAGGATGCTGGTGCCTTTGCAAATACAAATGAAAGTGAGGAAACGAATGAAGAAGTTCTGGAATTGGATTAAGAATGAAGATGGTTCACGGACCCTGTACCTCAACGGAGCCATTGCGGAAGAAAGCTGGTTCGGTGACGAAATAACCCCCAAGCAGTTTAAATCAGAACTGGTTTCTGGTGAAGGCGACATCGATATCTGGATTAACAGCCCTGGTGGCGATTGCATTGCCGCCAGTCAAATCTACAACATGCTGATGGACTATAAAGGCAACGTTACCATCAAGATTGATGGGATTGCCGCCAGCGCCGCATCGGTGATCGCCATGGCGGGAACAACGGTTAAGGTCTCACCCACCAGCCTGATGATGATTCACAACCCCTTGACGGTGGCGATTGGCGATAGTGCTGAAATGAAAAAAGCCATTCAGATGCTGGATGAAGTGAAGGAAAGTATTATTAACGCCTATGAGCTTAAAACCGGCCAACCCCGGGCGAAGCTGTCAAAGTTGATGGATGGTGAAACCTGGCTCAATGCCAATAAAGCTTTAGAGCTTGGCTTTGCCGATGAAATGCTCTTTGAGAAAAATGAGACTCAGGATGACGTGATGAATTACAGTTTTTCCCGGCAGGCAGTGACCAGCTCCCTGCTGGATAAACTAATACCCCAACTACCCAAAGCAGTAGGAATACCGGTCGACGTGTTTGAAACACGATTAAATTTGATTAAATAAGTGGAGGAAACAACTATGAAAAGAATTTTAGAATTACGTGAAAAACGAGCCAAAATCTGGGATGATGCGAAAGCCTTTCTGGATCAGAAACGGGGGCAAGATGGAATCTTAGCGGCTACTGATATTGAAGTCTATGAAAAAATGGAAGCTGATGTGGTGAACCTCGGCAAGGAAATCGATCGCCTCGAGCGTCAGCAGACCCTGGATCTGGAGTTTTCAAAACCGATCAATACCCCGATCACCGGAAAACCCACCGGCATGGCAGAACCTAAAACCGGTCGTGGCAGCGATGAGTATGCGACTTCCTTCTGGAATGCCATGAGAAACAAATCCTTGAGCTTTGACATCACCAATGCCCTACAAATTGGTAGCGACAGTGAAGGCGGTTATCTGGTCCCCGATGAGTTTGAACGCACCCTGGTGGAAGGTCTCGAAGAAGAAAATATCTTCAGAACCCTGGCCAAGGTCATCACCACCGCCAGCGGCGATCGCAAAATCCCCGTAGTGGCCACTAAGGGGACGGCTTCCTGGATTGATGAAGAAGGGGCTGTCCCTGAGAGTGATGACTCCTTTGGACAGGTTTCCATCAGTGCCTATAAGCTGGGAACGATGTTAAAAGTGTCCGAAGAACTGCTCAATGATTCGATCTTTAACCTGGAAGCCTATATCGCCAAAGAATTCGCCCGTCGGATCGGTGCCAAAGAGGAAGAATCCTTCTTTATTGGTGATGGCAACGGTAAACCAACCGGGATCTTCAATGCCACCGGCGGTGCCCAGGACGGGATCACCGCAGCCAGTGCCACCGCTATTACGGTGGATGAGATCATGGATCTGTTTTACGCCCTTAAATCTCCTTATCGAAAAAGCGCCACCTTTATTCTCAATGATGCCACCGTCAAAGCCATCCGGAAACTCAAAGATGGCAATGGCAATTATATCTGGCAGCCATCGATTACCGCTGGAACCCCAGATACGATTCTCAACCGTCCCGTTAAAACATCAGCTTATGTGCCAAACATCGCAGCTGGCGCTAAGACCATCGCCTTTGGTGACTTTAGCTATTACTGGGTGGCGGACCGTCAAGGCCGGTCTTTTAAACGGCTCAATGAACTTTATGCCACCACTGGCCAGGTGGGCTTTATGGCCACCCAGCGGGTCGATGGCAAGCTGATCTTACCAGAAGCCATTAAAACCCTGAAACAAAAGGCATAGGTGGATCATGAGTTATACGACAAAGAACTACACAACTGATGGCGGCGATAAAACCGTGATTGGCGGCACCCTCCAAATTAAAGAGGGTGCTGTTTTATTGGGTTTACCCCAAGCCGCCTATCAAGCCGATAGTACCGCGACGACCATTGCGGGACTGGTGACGGATTTTAATGCCCTGCTTGCAAAGCTTAAAGCAGCTGGTTTAATGAAAAACGAATAATGAAATGAGGTGGCAGTGATGCAGACACTCCTGGAAAAAGTCAAAGCCAATCTGATTCTACAGCACAACGAGGATGATGAGCTCCTACAAAATCTAATCTTTACTGCCACCGCATATGCCGAAAGCTATCAAAAAAAGGAAGATGGCTATTATTCAAAGCATGACATGCACCCCACCACTGAACAGGCAGTGATTATGCTGTCCTCTCATTTCTATGAAAGCCGGGATGGCAGCACCGGGGGCTTTTTTGCTGATAACGTTCAGGCCAGCAGCCAGGTCTGGACGGTGGTCAATGGACTGCTTAGCATGAACAAGGATTGGCAGGTATAAGATGAGTTTTGGGAAAATGAATACTTTGATCGATCTGATCACCACCCAACCGATCAAAGATGCGGAAGGGTTTGCAAACAAAGGCGATACCATTATTGCTTCAATCAGAGCTTATAAAGAAGATCGCCATGGTAATGAAAGCTGGAAAAACCGTGCCATCTTTACCAATGCTTCAGCGCTTTTCAGATTTAGAGCCATTCCCGGCATTGTCGTTAAAACCAGTATGGTAATCGTCTGTGATATCGGGCGGTATAACATCGTCTCTGTTGAGGATGTGAAAGGCCGCGGGATGTACACCGAAGTGCTCTGTGAAAGGATGGAAACCAGTGGCTAAAATTACGATTAAAATGCCGGACGATTTTCTGCTTAAGATCTCACAACTGGCAGAAAAATCCGATGAAATCATTCCCAGAGTTTTGGAAGCAGGCGGTGACGTGGTGCTTGAAAAAGTCAAAAGCAATCTCAGCGCGGTCATTGGCAGTGAAACGAAACTTAAGAGTCGCTCCACCGGCGAGCTGGAAGCGGCCCTGGGGATATCCCCGGTGAAAAAAGACAGTGCTGGTAATTACAATCTTAAAGTCGGCTTTTCCGAACCCCGCTCCGGTGGCGAAAGCAATGCCAAGATCGCCAATATTCTGGAATACGGAAAAAGCGGCCAACTGCCGAAACCTTTTCTAAAACCAGCAAAAGCAAAGTCTCGTAAGGCTTGTGTTGAAGCGATGAAAAATAAACTGGAAAGTGAGATTGAAAGCTTATGAACAGTTTAATCGAACTCAATCAGATCATTAGTGCTCTGAACATTTCGGTAGAAACCGGGAAATTCTCTGAAGAACCAGCCTATGAGTATATGGTGGTGACACCGCTAACCGATACCTTTGCACTCTACGGCGACGATCTGCCCCTCCGCAACGTTGAGGAGGTGCGGATTTCGATCTTTTGTAAGAATAATTACATCGCTTTAAAAAATCGACTCACGACTGCCCTGATTAAAGCCGGGTTTGTCATTACCGATCGGCGCTATGTCGGTCATGAGGATGACACCGGCTATTACCATTATGCCATCGATGTGGCAAAAGACTATGAAGTGGAGGAAGAATAATGGCACAAATAGGACTTAAATATCTCATCTGTTCAAAACTGACAGAAACCGAAACCGATACCAGCTACGCTGAAGGCCGAATCATGGCTTATGCCATTAAAGCCGATATGAATATCGAAGTCAATGAAGGGGTGCTGCGGGGCGATGACCGGATCATCGAAAATGTCAAAGAGTTTAAATCAGGTAAGCTCACCCTCAACGGCGATCATCTCGATTATGAAACCCGGGCGCTTATCTTAGGGCATACCCTGACGACCATTGAAAGTGGTACCAATAAAAAAATGACCGCCAAAGGCTCTGACGATGGCGCCTTTGTGGGGGTCGGCTTTTATGCCACCAGTATTAAAAATAACATCCGTGGTTTTCGAGCGATCTGGCTCACCAAGGTAAAATTCGGGGTTCCATCAGAGAGTATGGAAACACGAGGGGAATCCATAAATTTTCAGACCCCTACCATTGAAGGCACCATCCTAACCGATGTGCTGGATGTCTGGAAAGAAGAAGCGACTTTTCCGACCGAAGCTGAAGCAAAGACCTGGCTTAATACCATGGCCAGTATTGGAGGTACACCATGATGACGGATACTGATCGAATGGCAAAGGTAAAAATCGGTGGTGTGGAATATCCGCTGATTTTTACCACCAAAGCCACCAAGGAAATTGCCAAGCGCTATGGCGGGCTTGCCAACCTGGGTGAAACCCTAATGAAGAATGAAAACTTTGAAATGGCTCTGGATGAGGTGACCTGGCTGATTGCCCTGCTGGCCAACCAAAGCATCCTGATTCATAATCTTCAGAATGAAGAACAGAAACCCCTACTCACCGAAGAAGCGGTCGAGCTGCTAACCACCCCGATGGAGCTGGCTGATTATAAAAATGCCATTACCGAGGCGATGGTCAACGGTACTAAGCGCCATGTGGAAAGTGAGGATAATACCGCTGAGGGTGAACCCCTAAAAAACGTGAAAGTCGAGTAGATGATGAAACATTATTTACTCGACTTTTATATTATGGCACCGTCCATTTAAACCGTTCTGAGGATCAGGTCTGGCTGATGCCATTGGGTCAGCTACTTGATCTTTGGACTTGTCATAAACAGTTTTTAGGCATGGAGAAACCAAAACGGGAATGGACCATTGATGATATTATTCCATAAAACTAATAATATATCTGAAATAATTAAAATGATTTATGTTTCAATCAGTTGATTTTATTGCTGTAAAATACAGTTGTAATATTTTAATTTAATAGCTATAATGTCTATTAAGAAAAGGTTTAAAATTATTTTAGTTTATCATTATTTAGAAATAAGGTGGGGTATATGGGGGTTTTATTAGGTATAATTGCGTTTCCGGGTATCGTTTTTTGTTCATTATTTCTGATAATGAACGTTCAAACAAAGAAACCTTATAAGAAAGCAGTTATTTGGTTGGTTTTTTTTGTAAGCCTGCTATTGTTGAGTATGGCTGATTTTACAACAAATGCGTTTGGTTATATCTTGTTGATAAGTTTATTTACAACTTTTGGTATTTTAGCATATTTTGGCACTAAAGATAAGCCAATTAAAACACCGATTATCACAATATCTATTATTTTGCTATTTTTTATGATTAATAGCAGCTCATATAGTTCAACAGTTGAAAATAATAAAAGTCAACAAGCGACGGCCACTTCAGAGCAAACCGCAACTGAGCAAACTGTAACTGAACAGGCGGCAGCAGAACAGGCAGCGGCAGAACAGGCGGCAGCAGAACAGGCGGCAGCAGAACAGGCAGCAGCGGAACAGGCAGCAGCAGAACAGGCGGCAGCAGAACAGGCGGCAGCAGAACAGGCGGCAGCAGAACAAGCAACAACTAGTACTCAAACTGATCATAATTCAAATGAAATTATGCCAGCTGATACGAAATGGGTAAGACCTTTGGGTCATTTTTATGTGGGTGTTGATTTATACTATTTAAATAGTGATAATGAGGGGATAAAATATGCGACGGTAGTAGGCTTTTATGAAGATGGGCAAAAGGTTGAATGTTATATGTATGAAAGTGATACTATTAAAATATTCAATCGTAAAGATCCGCAATTCATAGGGGATTTTCTTCACATAAGAGCAGATGATCCACACTTGCAGTAATTTTTCTGAATGAAATAGAAATCAGTTAATAAAATATAATTTCAACTAACCACCTATTTGTATAAGGTGGTTTTTTCATGCCCAAAATCAAGGAGGTGATGCATTGTGGCAGATAATTTCGGCTTAAAAATTGGGGTTGAGGGCGAAAAAGAATTTAAGAATGCCCTCCGGGATATCAATCAATCCTTTAAGGTACTGGGCAGTGAAATGAAGCTGGTCGAGTCCCAGTTTGACCGACAGGATAAGAGTATCGAAGCGGTCACCGCCCGAAACCAGCTGTTGAACAAGGAGATGGATGCCCAAAAGGATAAGATCAAGGCCCTGGAAAAAGCTCTGGACAATGCCGCCACCTCCTTTGGTGAGAATGATCGTCGTACCCAAAACTGGGCGATCCAACTCAACAACGCCAAGACGCATCTCAATGGGCTAGAGCATGAAATCAAACAGAATGAAAAAGCCCTGACTGAAATCGGAGATGAGTTTGATGATGCCGAAAAACAGGCCGAGCAGTTTGGCAAGTCCCTTCATGACACCGCGATTAAAGCAGAAAGCTCTGGCAGTAAATTTAGTGCGTTAGGTGGGACGCTAAAAGGGATCGGCATTGCCATGGGTACCGCCTTTGTCGCCGTTGGTGCGGTAGCGGTTTCTTCAGCCAAGTCACTCACCGATATGACGGTAGGTGCTGCTGCCTATGCCGATGAAATCCTAACGACGGCAACCGTTGCCGGAGTTTCCGCCGAAAGCTTACAAGCATACAAATATGCCGCAGAGTTAGTCGATGTCTCGATGGAAACCCTCACCGGCTCGATGGCCAAACAGATCCGTTCGATGTCTTCGGCCCGGGATGGCTCAGCCGATATGATTGAAGCCTATGGTCGCTTGGGGGTAGCTGTTTCTAATGCCGATGGCTCCTTGCGAAATGGCGAAACGGTTTATTGGGAGACTATTGACGCCCTTGGCAAAATGGAAGAAGGAGCGGAGCGGGATGCCTTGGCTATGAAGATCTTCGGGAAATCGGCTCAGGAATTAAATCCGCTGATTGCCCAGGGTTCAGCCGGTATTGCCGAACTGACCGACGAAGCCAAACGCATGGGCGCTGTGCTCAGTGATGAAACCCTGGCCCAGTTGGGGAAATTTGACGACAGCGTCCAGCGCTTAAAATCCGGCAGCGATGCAGCAAAAAATGCTCTTGGCACGGTGCTACTGCCACAGCTCCAGATCCTGGCCGATGAGGGGGTGGCTCTGCTGGGTGACTTTACCAAAGGTCTCCAAGATGCCGGTGGCGACTTTACCAAAATATCCCAGGTCATTGGCAGTACCGTTGGCGGCATTGCCGATATGGTCCTGAGCAACATGCCAGCCGTGGTTCAGGTAGGGATGGATATTGTTGGAGCAGTTGGCAGTTCACTCCTTGAAAATCTGCCGATGCTCATTGATACCACCAACCAATTAATCTTCACCCTTCTGGAAGGTTTGATCTCAGCCATGCCGCAACTCACCGATGGCGCCCTGCAATTGGTGCTGGCTCTCACCCAGGGGATTCTCGATAACCTTCCGGCTATTTTGGAAAGCGCCATGGTGATGGTGGCCACCCTGATTACCGGGATTGCTGAGGCGCTGCCCGAACTGGTGCCAAAGATTGTCGAGTGCGTCATCCTGATGGCTCAGACCCTGATGGACAATGCCGGGCTTTTAATTGAAGCGGCTCTCGCTTTAATCACGGGATTGGCCCAAGGACTGATTAATGCCTTACCGATTTTGATTGAAGCCCTGCCCCAGCTGATCAATTCGTTTATCAACTACTTTGTCAATAACCTGCCGCTGATTATTGAAACCGGGATCAACTTAATCATATCCCTGGTCACCGGACTGATTGCCGCCATTCCCACACTGATTGCGGCGCTGCCTGAAATTATTATCGCTCTGGTAAGCGGTCTAGGACAGGCAGCTGAGGTGATCTATGATGTGGGGATCAACATCGTCAAAGGCTTATGGGACGGGATCATGTCCATGGGACAGTGGCTTTCAGATAAGGTCACCGGTTTCTTTGGTGGCGTTACGGACGGTGTCAGAAATCTCTTAGGGATGCACTCACCATCGACAGTGTACGCGGATATTGGAGAAAACATGGGTGCTGGCGTTGGGATTGGTTTTGTCAGAAAAATGGCGACGGTCACCCGGGATATGCTCGGTGCCATCCCGACCACCCTGGATGTCAGTACCCAATCAAACGGGTTAACCGGGAGAACATCAGCTGGAAACAGCTCAAACGGTATGCTGGATGGTGGCAGTACCGCACCGATTTATATCTACACCACCGTCGAGCTGGATAAAAAAGCCGTGGGTCATTCGATCACCCCGATTGTTTCACGAGATCTGGCCTTTAGCTTACGAGGAGGTAAAATCTAATGGCAGTATGCGACATTAACAATAGCAGTGGACCGGTAGTATTATCAACCTTCAAAGCGACCTATGCCAATAGTCTTTATACGCCGGGTGATTACAGCCCATCTTATTTCTGGCCTGAAAACGCTGAGAAGCCGATCTATTTTAAAACCAAGGAACGGTTCAGCAAGCTGGCGTTGGAATGTTATTTTAAAAACGGCAAGCTTTCCGATATCGAAACATTAAAACGCGCTCTTAAAAAATGTGTAATTACGATCAATAATCGGTTCATCCAAGGCCTAAGCTTTGATTGCATGCTGGTGAGTACCCAGATCAATCAAATCTCAAGCCGCCATTATAGTGCTGTTTTCGTTTTTGATTGTGTGATCCTAACCGCAGTATAGAAAAAGGTGAAATGATGATATTAAACTTACTCAATCAAAACAAAACGCCGATTGGTGAACTCGATCAGCTGGATAATTGTTACATCACGGAGTTGCTGGAAACCGGAGAAGATACCTTATCCTTTGAAATCTACGTCAAACACCTGCTGTATAAAGATCTGATTGAAGAGAACCTGATTTTGACCGATGACAACCGCTACGTTATCAAAAGCATTGATGAACGCGGTCAAACCACCATCTTTGGTTGCAGTTTGGATTTATCTGACTTTATGGTGGCAGGGTATCATTTGTTTTTTGTTGAAGAGATCACTTTATCTGCATATCTCAATCAAGTGCTTGCAGGGACTGGCTGGTCTTTCACCGGTGATGAGAGTATCACTTCTGCAAAAACAGTATCCTTAGAATCCGGAAATACCCTGGATCTGCTGCGACTGGCTGAAAAAACCTATGGCGTGATCTTTCGCTATGATTGCATTGGAAAGATTATCCGCGTAACCACCACTCAAGGTTACACCAACAAAGGCGTTCATTTTTCCGACGAACTCAACATCAAAGAATGCGAACTCCGTGGTGACAGCTTTGATCTGGTCACTCGCTTGTATGCCTTTGGCAAAGATGGGCTTTCTTTTGAGGACATCAACGGCGGCAAAGCCTATGTCGAAAATTTTCAGTACACCAGCAAGGTGATCACCCAGGTATGGGTGGATGAGCGTTATGAATTAAAAGAAGAACTGCTGGCGGCAGCTCAGAAAAAAGTGGCTGGGTTATCCATCCCCAATCGGGTCTATACTGCATCAGTGGTTGATCTGTCCAGCCTGTTGCCGGATGACTATAGAAACCTGGCCATTGCCATTGGCGATAAGGTCACTTTGATTGATCGGATTCGTGGGATTGAAGTGGAGCATCAGATTGTCAAACTGGTCAGCTATCCCGATACTCCAGAAAAGAATGTTGCTGAGTTAGGGCGGGTGGCTACCGACTTTGAATCCACCATCACCAAACTTAAAACGGAGGATATCAAAGAAGCGATTGATAAAACTGTCCCTCCAGCGGTTAATGAATACATGAATGAATACTTTGGTGGGCAAAAATGGCTCTGTGTTGAAGCGTATCCCGAAGTGATGGATGCGAACACCTTGTACCTGAAGTATGTATCCGGATAGATGAGGTAAGCGATGGGAATGAAATTTAAGGGTTGTGAAATAGAAAGCCTTAAAGCAAAGGGCTATACGATTATTGAAGCAATGATAAATGGCCGGATTGTCTGGCCGGAAGAAAGCGACTTTCAGTGGCAGCCCAACCCCGATATGGTCTGGGCCAGAAGTCAGTGGGAAGCCCTCTCTGATGGACGAATCGGCTATCTGCGGATGCACTATGCCAAAGACCTGGTCAATGATTTCTTCTTCGAAGAAGGCACCGTTGTCACCTCTGATGGACAGACCTATCATAATTCAGCGGCAACATACGGCGTTGAACATATCTGGAATTATTCCAACAGCCGGGTCAGTGCAGTATATCCGACCACCAAGGTCGTTTGGACCATGTATTTTCCCAATAATCCAACGGTTTATCCCAGTACAATTGAATATGGGGAGACCTATTTTTGTTTTGATGGCGTTTCTGCGGATTGGTACCCCTGTCTCTGGACGGATATCGCCTACTTTGATCTGTTAAACCAGGCAACAGTCTTCATTGATGATAACAGTGTGGCCCTTTATCTCGGGTTTTTTAACGGCTGTCGAAAACTTCAAGCCGTCCCTCAAGAATTTACGATGAAACTTAGCGCCTGCCGCTTGCAGGGGATTTTTTCTGGTTGTGCCGCCTTAGTGTCGGTGCCGTATCTGGATATGACCAACGCCATATACGGAATGGGAATGTTTGATGGATCGGTTAATCTAAAAGAACTTAAACTGTTAAATATCAATATTGCCATTGACCTATCGCCCTGTACCAATCTGACCAAAAGCAGTCTGCGAAATGTGCTGGCAGGGCTAAAAGATAGAACCGGTCAGGAAAAGCTGGCCATTGGTTTGGGCGCCGCCAATATCGCTAAGCTTTCTCAAAGCGAACTGAGTGTGGCACTGAATAAAAACTGGGATGTGGTTGAGACTATCACCGAATGGCCAGATTATTCGGAGGAGGAGTAAAAATTGGAAGGAGATTCTATGCGAAATTTTAAGGTGACTGTCAAAGAGAAGCAGCTTTTTTATGATGAGATGATCGTGAGTCAATACGATCACTTGGTTCAGTGTTTGGTATTTGAGATTCCCAGAATGAATGATGGTCTTAATGTGGCCGATTTTAATATTCATGTCGAAACAGAGCTTGGTCGTTTAACCGATCGGATTCTCATGATACCGGTAATCGATGGTGATTTTGTTCGTTTTATCTGGATTCTGACCGCAACGACAACCCAGACTTCCGGGCTTTTGGCTTTTGAAATCCAGTTGGAAGGCAAAGCGGATCCCGGCATCCCGGTCTGGAAAAGTGAAAAAGGATTGATCCGGATCAACCAATCAATTAAGGCTGATACACCCCAACCACCCATCGAACCATCACTCCTTTTGCAATGGGAGCAGCAAATGATAAAACTGGGTGAAGATGCCCAATCGGTAATGGAAAAAGTCGATCATGCCAGCGGTGAAGTATTAACCGTTGTGGAGCGCGCCAATGCTGGGGAGTTTATTGGCGCTAAAGGAGATCCCGGGATTCCGGGGGCTCAAGGCAGCACTGGTGAAGTTGGGCCACAAGGTCCGCCCGGAATTCCAGGCCCCAAAGGTGATCCGGGTGATGCTGGTCTTCAAGGCCCAGTCGGTGAAAAAGGCGACCCCGGATTGCAAGGGCCCCAGGGATCACCCGGTGAGACTGGCCCACAGGGTATTCCGGGAATTCAAGGACCAAAAGGCGATCAGGGAGAGATTGGCCTTCAAGGACCGGCTGGTGAAAAAGGTGATCCTGGGTTACGAGGCCCTCAAGGGCTACAGGGAGAAACCGGTGCCCAAGGAGAACCTGGCTTGCAAGGGCTAAAAGGAGATCCCGGTATTGACGGACAACCAGGCGAACAAGGCCCAAAGGGCGATAAAGGTGACCCTGGAATCCAAGGGTTGCCCGGTGAAAAAGGTGACCAAGGCATTCAGGGAATCCAAGGCCCGCCCGGTGCTAAAGGAGATCAAGGGATTCAAGGCTTGCAGGGCTTGACAGGCGAAACTGGTCCTCAGGGTGACCCGGGGATTCAGGGACCCAAGGGTGATAAAGGTGATCCCGGTGATGTAGGTCCAATTGGTCCAGCGGGTGCTGCCGGTTATTCCCCCGTCAAGGGCGTGGACTATTTCACTGAAGTTGATAAAGCGGCATGGTTTGATCCTTTGGGAACACGGCTGGGTGCAGCTGAATCTGCTATTACATCTATTACAACCCAGCTGGGCACCCTCAATGATCAATTGGAAGGAGCGTTAAATGGCAACTAAAACCTTAAGTGAAAACATTCAAACGGCCATCACTGATCTTTCCAATATTAAAACCTCGCTGATCGGCAAAGGCGTCGCCATTCCATCCGGGACCCCCACTAATAGCTATTCAGGACTGATTGATGGTCTGCTAATCGGTACCCCGGCCAGTGCGGAGTTTAATATTCATTTTGGCGATACCGCCCCGGAAGATACCACCAAGCTATGGGTCAAAACCACTCCGGTTACAAACATCAAACTGGACTGTGAAATATCCAGTGTCCTCAATGCGACCACCAGGGTGAATGATATCCTTGATGCGGCCACCAATGAAATTGTCAGTGGCGCTGGGGGGTCTGCTGAGCGGGTTGGTAATCTGGTTTATCTCTTAGGAGGCTATACCATGAGTCCGAAGATTCTGACTTATAACCTGGATACCCTCGCAACCGTCTCCACGGGTGTGGCGATGCCATCCAACTACTTTAGATATGCAGCCACGGGGCTGGTTGACGACTTCATCTATTTATTGGGCGGACTTAAGTATTCAACCATGTCCTTGGACATCTACAAATATGATATCCTCGAAAAGACCATGACAAAGTTAGCAGTTGCCATTACTAATGATGGTAATCATGGCTGGCAGTCATTTGCCTACGCCACAGTTGGAACGCGGATCTATCTATTTGGCGGCTATAATTCAACCAGTTTTTCAAACTCCTATATTGTCACGAAAGCGTATTACTTTAATACCGTGTCGCAGACATTTACAATGATTGCGGCGACATTAAATCACTGCGTTGAAGCCGGTACCGCGGTTATTGGGACGGATATTTACCTGATCGGTGGTCGCAATTCAGGGGGTACAGCGACATCACGGATTAGTAAATACGATACCCTTCTTGATACGTACACGATCGTAGCAAATTTGCCAGCGGGGTATACAAACTGTCGAGCCGCCGTGGTGGGGACGGATATTTATATTTATTGGGATAATAGCATTTTTAAGCTGGATACCCTGACGAATACCCTTTCAACGGTTTCAAGTGGGCTGGCTTGGGATTCTAATGGCGGCACCATTATTTCTTATGACACCGACGTTTTTTATTTCTGCGGCAGTGGTGCTGCCAACCGGGTGATAAAAACCACTGCTGATGTCACTTTGGAATCGAACCATCTGCTGATTTCCAGTCTCACATCCGGTCATCGGATTGCACTATTTAACCAGCATGGCATTGACATAAAACTACCGGTATCCAATGTGTATAAAGGCGATGTCAATAATAAGGCTCAGAGAGTCGAAGCCTACTATTATCATAACGCCCAGTGGAATCTGGTTTAAAACAATGAGGAGCCTTCGGGCTTTTTTTATAGAGAAAAATAAATTTGAAGGAGAAACTAAAAATGGAATATCTTGATAAGATTAAATTAGTCGTCGTCGTGGTCTTTACTGCCCTTTCCGGTTGGCTGGGGATGCTGGCCGTGCCGGTCATCCTGCTTTTTGTGCTGGCCAGCTTTGATTACGTCACCGGGTTGGCGGCAGCCAAGTATCGGGGCAATAAGATCTCAAGCTACAAAGGCTTTCAGGGTATCATGAAAAAGGTCTGTTTGTTTTATCTGATTGCCGTGGGGGCAATTCTTGATTACACCTTACTCTATGCCAGTCAGTATATCGGCGTTGATGCCCGAGTCAATTTTGTCATCGCATCATTTGTGGCGGTGTGGCTGATCTGTAACGAGATCATCAGCATTTTAGAAAATATGAAGGATATGAATGTCAACTTCCCACCATTCTTAGAAAAGCTGACCCAGAATATCCGCACCCAGATGGAGAACGAAACAGATGTTGATGGTGGGAAGAAACAATCAGGGAATGAGGATCATGCCGATAAAACCGGATTGAAACAATAAAATTGATCAAGGTATCACGCAACCGTGAGGGAAGGTTTCAGCCGGATGCCGCAAAGGTTAAGTTAATAACAATATTCTAGCAGTGCCCACTAAGGAGTTTTTCCTGGTGGGCATTATTTTTTTGTCCGGGGGTTCGATTCATATGGATTTTTCGCTTATCGGTAGAAGGAAACAGATCAATCCTTCAGATTGGAGGAACAACCATGCATGTAACAAAAATCACAGATGATCAGCCGATACCGGTGTTTACCATAAAAAGATTCACAAAAGAAGAACTTCAACGGGAGTATGACTATTATCTTGCCCAGAAAATACTGGAATCGATGCTGGCAGAAGGGCTGATCACCAGGGACGAATTCAATCAAACAACTGTATTGAACCGCAGGACATTCTTACCTTATTTAGCTGAGATAATGCCCTGAATTCGTTGCTATCAAGGGCTTTCAGAGGTAACATGTGACCTACGGAAGGTGAGGTGAGTTGATGAAAAAGATAACAAAAATCGAACAAAACAGGGATTTCGAAGGGAAGAAAAAAACTCGGGTGGCAGCGTATTGCCGGGTATCAACGGCAAGTGACGAACAGCTGGTTAGCCTTAAAAACCAGAAAGTCCACTATGATCATTACATCAAGGCAAACAGGGACTGGGATTATGCTGGCATTTATTTCGACAAGGGCATTACTGGGACAAAGAAAGATAAACGGGATGGGCTTCTTTCCTTAATTGCTGACTGCGAATGCGGTAAAATTGATCTTGTGATCACAAAATCCATTAGCCGATTTTGTCGAAATACGACCGATTGCCTGGAACTGGTCAGAAAGCTTCTGGATTTGGGCGTTCATATCATTTTTGAAAAAGAAAACCTCAATACCGGCTCGATGGAGAGTGAATTGATGCTTTCGATTTTAAGTAGTCTGGCTGAAAATGAATCAGTGTCAATTTCTGAGAATGAAAAATGGAGTGTTCGGAGGCGCTTTCAAAATGGGACGTTCATCATTTCCTATCCACCCTATGGCTATCATAATGAAGATGGGGCCATGGTCATTGTGCTTGATCAGGCAGAAATAGTCAAAGAAATCTTCGCATCCGCATTATCGGGAAAAGGGACTGGGACCATTGCCGACGATTTGAACGCAAGAGCAGTCCCCGCTAAAAAAGACGGAAAATGGACTTCAGCAACAATCTGGGGAATTATCCGGAATGAAAAGTATACGGGGGATGCGCTCTTTCAGAAAACATACACAGATGACAGCTTTAACCGGCATAAGAATTATGGCGATCAGGATCAGTATCTGGTACAGGGGCATCATGAAGCAATCATCAGCCATGAGGACTATGAAAAGGCCAATGCTGCGTTGAAACAGCGGGGCAGAGAAAAAGGGATCAGTGATCAGACTGAAAAATACCATAACCGGTATGGCTTTTCAGCAAAAATAAAATGTGGGGAATGCGGCAGTAATTACAAGCGCCGAATTAACTATAAACCCAGTGGTTCTGAAATTGCCTGGTGCTGCTCCAGACATATTGAAAATGCAGACGAATGCTCCATGAAGTACATTCTGGATGATCGGGTAAAAGCCGCTTTTTTAACGATGATGAACAAACTGATATTTGGACAAAAGCTCATCTTAAAACCCCTGTTTAACAGTCTCAAAGGTCAGAATGATGACAATCGGCTTGAAAGAATCAACGAGCTTGAGATAAAACTGGAGAAAAATATCGAACAGCGGCAGTTACTGACGAATCTGATGGCAAGCGGTTATCTGGATCCGGCGCTTTTCAATGAGGAAAGCAATGAATTGAGTCGGCAGGTAGAATTATTGCGTGACGAAAAGGAAAACCTGATCCACTTCATCGGGGGAGATATGTCTCGGACGGAGGAATTAAAGAAGCTGATGAAATTTGTCTCAAAAAGTGAAATGCTCACCCAATATGTGGATGAATTGTTTCTTTCCTATGTGGAAAGAATAACGGTGTTGTCACGGGAAGAACTGGTTTTTGAACTGAAATGTGGACTGAAATTGAGAGAAAGGCTGGTGAAATAGATGGGGCGAAGCATACCTTTCGGTTACCGGATCGAGGATGGCCAGGCTGTGGTGGATAAAGAACAGGCGGCCAGAATCAGAGAATTTTTCAATGCATATATTTCCGGCATGGCACTGACTGTTGCTGCCGAAACAGCCGGATTAAAACTGCATCATGGCTGTGCAGGAAGGATGCTGCGGAACAAACGCTATCTGGGCGATGCGTATTATCCGGCAATCATTGATAAAGAGATCTTTGAAAAAGCAGAAGAAAAGCGCATGGTAAGAGCCAGATCACTGGGGAGAATTCGTGAGCTGAATGATCAGAAAATGCCGGAATGTTTGATGAAATTCAAGATGCCGAAAGTGATTGATAAATTTGCGGATCCTTTCAAACAGGCGGAATACGCCTACAGTCTGATCGAAAGTGAGGTGGCAGTAAGCGATGGAATTAAGTAGAAATGTAACGGTTATTCCCGCAAGAAGACGGGTGGGGAATACGGTCAATCAGCAGGCGAAACCGAAATTAAGGGTAGCCGCCTACTGTCGTGTTTCGACGGATAGCGAGGAGCAGGCGACCAGCTACGATGCCCAGGTGGCCCATTATACCCAGTTTATTGAAAAAAACAGTGAATGGGAACTGGCCGGAATTTTTGCAGACGATGGCATCAGCGGTACGAATACAAAAAAGCGTGAAGAGTTCAATCGCATGATTGAAGCGTGTATGACAGGAAGCATCGACATGATTATTACCAAGTCCATCAGCCGATTTGCCAGAAACACCCTTGACTGCTTAAAGTTCATTCGGGATCTTAAAGAGAAAAATATACCTGTTTTCTTTGAAAAAGAGAATATCAATACGATGGATTCCAAAGGGGAAGTGCTGCTTACCATTATGGCGAGTCTCGCCCAGCAGGAGAGCCAGTCGCTTTCACAGAATGTCAAAATGGGGCTTCAGTACCGCTACCAAAACGGCGAGGTGCAGGTCAACCACAACCGATTCCTTGGATATACCAAAGATGAAGATGGGAATTTGGTTATCGATTCAGTGGAAGCAGAAGTGGTAAAGAGAATCTACTGTGAATACCTACAAGGAGCAAGCCTTGCGCAGATTGGTAAAAGTCTAGAGGCAGATGGCATTCTTACAGCGGCAGGTAAAGCAAGTGTAGTCCGTCAAATTATAAGCACCACCATCCAGCATTTTATTTTAACCAAAATGATGGGAAATACGGTTATACGGGCACATTATTGACACCTGATTCGGCAGATTAAATAAACCGCGCTATTAACGGAGCAAATTAAAC
>JAHIQT010000184.1 GCA_018903255.1 Bacillota bacterium
CACCCAGGCAGCTTTTCGCTCTGCCAATACGGCATCGTCTACTTCTACAGCAATCGAGCGGTTGACGATATCGATGGCAATGATATCGCCTTCTTCAATCAGGCCGATGGTTCCACCAGCGGCTGCTTCTGGGGAAACGTGACCGATACAGGCGCCCCGGGTCGCTCCCGAAAAACGACCATCGGTAATTAAAGCGACGTCTTTATCGAGTCCCATGCCTGCAATCGCCGAGGTTGGGAAAAGCATTTCCCGCATCCCCGGGCCGCCTTTAGGGCCTTCATAACGGATGATGACCACATCGCCGGCGACAATTTTGCCGCCCTTAATCGCCGCGGTGGCTTCTTCTTCGGAGTTAAACACCCGCGCCGGACCTTGATGTTTTAACATCTCCGGTGCTACCGCACCTTGTTTGACCACCCCGCCGTCTGGAGCCAGGTTGCCAAAAAGCACGGCCAGACCGCCGGTTTGACTATAGGGATTATCAAGAGGTCGGATCACTTCGGGATTCTTATTAAAAACCCCGTTTAAGTTTTCGGCAATGGTTTTACCGGTAACTGTCATTAAACTGGTGTCAATCAAATTGGCATCTGCGAGAATCTTCATGAGTGTCTGAATCCCGCCGGCATAGTAGAGGTCTTCCAGATGGTGGTTTCCGGCTGGTGCCAGCTTACATAGATGGGGAGTCTTTGCTGAAATCTGATTCACTTCTTTTAAGTCGATAATCACGCCAGCCTCGTTGGCAATTGCTGGCAGATGGAGAATGCTGTTGGTCGAACAACCCAGCGCCATGTCACAGGCCAGGGCATTTTTAAAGTTTGCATCGGTCATGATATCGCGGGGTTTGATATCCCGTTTCCACATTTCCATCACCTGAATCCCGGCTTTTTTAGCCAGTCGCACCCGTTCGGCAAAAACCGCCGGAATGGTGCCATTGCCAGGCAAACCCATACCCAGAACCTCGGTCAGACAGTTCATGCTATTAGCGGTGAACATCCCCGAACAGGAACCACAACCAGGACAAACCGAGTCTTCAAAGGACTTAAGCTCTTGTTCATCAATTTTGCCAGCATTGAAAGCGCCGACCGCTTCAAAGGCGGTATTCAAATCGGTATCTTTTTGACCGACCGCTTTACCGGTGAGCATCGGCCCACCACTGACTACCACGGCGGGGATATTGAGTCGGGCAGCAGCCATCAGCATACCGGGGACAACCTTATCGCAGTTGGGAATCAAAACCAGCGCATCAAGGGCATGAGCGGTGGCCATGATTTCAATCGAATCGGCAATCAGTTCCCGGGAAGCCAGGGAATACTTCATCCCGACGTGACCCATGGCGATCCCATCACAAACCCCAATGGCCGGAAATTCGATCGGGGTTCCCCCAGCCATCCGCACCCCTTCTTTAACGGCTTTGGTAATGGTATTTAAATGAATATGTCCGGGAATAATTTCATTAAAGGAATTGACCACCCCAATTAAGGGCTGCTCCAGTTCTTCGTCGATATAACCCATGGCCTTGAATAAAGAACGCTGGGGAGTTGTTTCAACGCCTTTTTTTACACGATCACTTTTCATTTGATATCCTTTCTTTGGTGGCTTTTATTCAGCGGTCCGGTTTGCAGGCGGGTAATACCCGCCCCTACCAACCTATAATTAGGTAGCCGTTCTTAATTTTAGATATTTTGAATTTTTTGTTGGGCAGGCAATACCGTCCCCACGAAACGTTAATCTGCTGACTGTTCAGATTTTACAGGTTTTCGATAATTTTCTGGCCCATTTCAAGGGTACCGACCAAAGTCATTCCGGCTGAGAAAATGTCACCAGTGCGGTAGCCTTGAGCCAGGGTTTTTTGAACGGCGGCTTCAATGGCATCAGCTTCGGCAATCAGATCCAGGGAGTAGCGCAGCATCATCGCCACCGATACAATGGTAGCAATCGGGTTGGCTTTGTTCTGGTTGGCAATATCCGGGGCGGAACCGTGGATCGGTTCAAACATCCCAAATTTGCCGTCGGCCATACTGGCTGATGGCAGCATTCCAATCGAACCGGTGATCATACTGGCTTCATCGGATAAGATATCGCCAAAGAGGTTACCGGTAACGATAACGTCAAACTGTTTGGGGTTGATGACCAGTTGCATGGCAGCGTTATCGACATATAAATGGTTTAGTTCAACCTCAGGATAATCTTTAGCCACCTCTTCGACACAGCTTCGCCAGAAACGGGAAACTTCGAGGACATTGGCTTTATCGACATTGGTCACTTTTTTATTGCGCTTCATCGCGATATCAAAGGCTTTTTTAGCAATCCGCAGCACTTCCGGACGGGTGTATTTCATAATATCCCAGGCGGCGAAATCGCCATCGCGGCCTTTTTCGCCGAAATAAACATCCCCGGTCAGCTCCCGTACCACCATAATATCCAGGCCATCACCGATGATTTCTGGTTTTAAGGGACAGGCGGCTTTCAATTCTTCATATAGAATCGCTGGTCTCAGGTTAGCATAAAGACCGAGGCTTTTTCGCAAACCCAGCAAACCGGCTTCCGGCCGTTTATCACCTGGCAGATTATCCCATTTGGGTCCGCCCAGGGCACCCAGTAAGACAGCATCACTGGCCAGACAGATATCCACGGTTTCCTGCGGTAACGGGGTGTCACAGGCATCAATCGCGGCTCCCCCGGCCAATACTTCAGTATAATTAAAGGCATGATCAAATTTTTCAGCGATCTTATCTAAAACCTTGATACTGACCCCGACAATTTCAGGGCCAATTCCATCTCCGGGAATTACGGCTATTTTATAATTCATTAGTTCTCCTCGTTATGTTTCAGTATTTTTGATGGGCTGACGTTTGCGGGCGGTTAATAACCGCCCCTACGCTAATTTATTTATTGCTCGCGTTCCTCATCATTTAACAGTTTGTATTCGATCGAATCGATCAGGGCAATTAGACTGGCTTCGATGATATCAGTGGAAACCCCAACGTTAGTCCAGATATCCAAGCCGTCGGAGCTTTCAATTAGCACCCGAACCTTGGAAGCGGTGGCGGGCTTGGAATCG
>JAHIQT010000185.1 GCA_018903255.1 Bacillota bacterium
ACCCAGAGCCGGGTCGATGGTCATATAATCGCCGGTATCATAGCGGTGGTTACTGCGGGATTTAAAAATCGGGTTGAGATAAAGAATGGTAATGTTTAAGCTCTCCAGATAGTCGAGCTTTTCGGTGATTCCTGTCAAGGTGCCACCAAAAAAGTCCCAGTATTTAATGCCGCCGTCCTTTTCACGGAAATAGTGGGGGGTATCATTCCAGTTGGGATGTAAGATGGCATCCCGACGGAAGTTGGTAAGATCGAAGTCGGCGCCACGATTAAAGCGATCCGGGAAGATCTGGTACATGATGCCCTGAGAATACCAGGCTGGAGACTGCCGCTTAGGATCATAAACCGTAATTTGATAGGAAGGTGGTTTTGTTTCATAGATTCGGCCTTCACCACCTAGATGGTCATGCAGGGTGCCATAGGCATAGGCTCGGTTCCGGGAGCAAAAACTGAAATCATACCAGAGGATCCCGGGAATCACCGGCATATCCAGGGTGACCTCCCAAAAATTGGACTCCCGGGATTTGATCATGGGGTGCAAAATTTCCTGGTCATTAAAACAAGTCCGTAACTTTAACTTTTCAATTTCGGTAGCATAAACCCGCAAGGTGACAGCACTGCCAATTGGCAGTGCTCCAAAGGGTTTGCGAAATTCCAGTTCCCATGAATGATGACGAAATTTCATAAGCTTATCACTCCATCAATTTTTTATAATATGAAAGGTAAACATCGGCTGATTGTTTCCAGTCAAAATGGCTGTTATAGCAATTTTTCACCAGTTTTTTAAAATCTGCCGGAGCGTTGTGATATAGCGACACGGCATCCTGGATTGTGAAAAGCATGTCGTGGGCATTATAGGTTGCGAAGCTAAAACCATTACCCTTTTTTGTTTTGGTATTATAATAGCTAACGGTGTCCTTTAGACCGCCTGTTTCCCGAACGATCGGAACAGCGCCATAACGCATCGCGATCATCTGAGAAATACCGCAAGGTTCAAATTTAGAGGGCATCAGGAAATAATCGCTGGCGGCATAAATCTTTCTTGACAGTGATTCATCAAAATCGATGATGGTCACCATCTTATCGGGGTAGTTATAGGCGATGCTGCGAAATAGGTTTTCATAAACGGCATCACCAGTCCCCAGAATCACCAGCTGCAGATCCAATTGCAAAATTTCATGGATCACGTTGGAAACCAGATCCAGCCCTTTTTGTTCAACTAATCGGGTGATCATCGATACCATCGGGAGATCACCCCGGATCGGCAGATCAAGATACTCCTGCAAGGCTTTCTTATTATCCGCTTTCTTTTTTTCGGGATTGTCGAAGGGAACAAATAAGGCCGGATCAGTTTTTGAATTATAAATCGACTCATCGATGCCATTTATAATCCCGACCACCTGTTGATTGAGATGGCGGATTACCCCGTCCAGTCCCTCCCCATAATAGGGATCAGTTAGTTCTTTCGCATAGGTGGGGCTGACCGTGGTAATTAAATCAGCGGCGTAAAGAGCCCCCTTCATCAAGTTGATTCTTCCGTAAAACTCCAGGTCCGAGGGTAAGAAGCCCAGATGGAGATAGGGGCTGATATCGTGAAAACCATAAACCCCCTGATAGCGGATATTATGGATCGTAAAAACCACCTTGGTATTGGGAAAAGCGCGACGATACTGATGTTTGATCAGATAGGGAACAGCCGCCGTCTGCCAGTCGTTGCAATGAATAATATCTGGTATAAAATCCAGCAGGGGCAGGGAATCCAGCACGGCTCGACAAAAAAAACTGAACCGTTCGCCGTCATCGTAATAACCATAAAGCGAGGGGCGTTTAAAAAAAGCTTCATTGTCAATAAAATAAAAAGTAACCCCCTCGTATTCGCAGGTTAGTAGACCACAATAATGGAGGGTATCCGACATCCACATCTGAAAATGCTTGAGAGGTTTTATTTTCCGTCGCAACTCTTCTGGAATGGTGCTGTAATAGGGAAGAATAACCCGGGCATTGACATCTTCAGGAAATGATTTTGGCAGGGCGCCGAGGACGTCTCCCAAGCCGCCGCTTTTTGAAAAAGGATAAGCTTCTGAAGCAACAAATAGGACGTTTAACATATCAAATTACCGTGCCTTTCTTTAAAACAATCGGAGCATGGGGTTTGCCCACTAAGGTTGTGTGATCACTGATTTTAGTATCCTTATCCATGACCACATAGTTCAGATTAACATTTCTCCCGATTTCACACCGTTGCATGATGATGCTATTTTGAATATGTGAGCCAATGTTCATTTGGGTATCTCGAAAAATAATACTGTGATTGATGATGCCGTCGATGGTACAGCCGCTGCCGACAATCGAATTGGAAACCTGAGCGGGATCGTTATAAAGGGTCGGGTGGTTGTCTTTGATTTTGGTGTGAATCGAATTTTTACCCAGAAATAGCTCCTGCATAATATCGTATTCCAGCAGATCCATGCTGGCTTTCATATAGTTTTCGAGGCAGTTTACCCGCTTGATATAACCACTATGCTGGGCACCAAAGACCTTGAGGGTATCGATATTGTATTTAATCATATCCATTAAATCCCAATCACCGGTGCGCTCGCTGAGATCGAGCAATTCTTCCAAAACGGTTTTTTTAACAAAAAACATTTCCGTGAAAAAATGTCCGGTGGTGTGTTCACGTTTATAATGGAGACCGCTGACCCGATTTTTGCTAAATTCCAGGTAAAGATCATTGTCTTTGAGGTGATACAGGGGATCATCCTTTTTAAAAATCAGGGTAATATCACTGTCGTTTTTTAAATGCAGATCATAGGCATGTCGAAAATCAAAGGTAGTGACCAGGTTAGGGGTGGCAATCAGTACATGTTCGGCAGCGGTGGCGTCCAGATATCCGCGGTTGTTCTGAAGATTGCGCAGATTAACCTTGATCAGCCGTCCAATATGGTAATTATTCGAGCCGGAAAGAATTGAAAGATCCTGAGTTTTTCGGCTCAGCGACCACTCTTTACCGGTTCCCAGGTGGTCTACCAGGGAACTGTATTTATGCGAGCCAATGACACCAATATGAGATATACCGGAATTGACCATATTGGAGAGGGTAAAGTCGATGAGGCGATAACGTCCGCCAAAAGGCAGGGTGCTCAGGCTACGATGTTGAAGAAAACCTTTTAAGGAATCATCCTCGCCATCCATATTTAAGATAAGTCCAACAGCATTTTTCATTTTTCCTTACTCCTTTTTAGTTATTGATGACATGTATTTCAGGAGTTGCGTCGGCAGGGTCGGTAATATAGCGGGCATCACCTTTGATTCTGGCTCGGGCTCCGACGATACAATTCTCTAAAATAGCGCCATCTTCGATGATCGCTCCGGTGTGTACGATCACATTTTTCAAACTGGTTTTTTTATGGATCACGACATCATGGGATAAAATCGAATTCTCGACCTTGCCAAAAATGATACAACCATCACAGATCAGACTGTTAGTGATCCGGGCCTGGGGACCGATGAATTGGGGATGACGGCTGGTGTTGTTGGAAAAGATCCGAAAGCTTCGGTCGCTGAGATCAAAATCACAGTTGGTATCCAAAAGATCCATGTTGGCATCATAATAGCTTTGAACCGTCCCGACATCGCGCCAGTAGCCAGAGAAGGGATAGGCAAAAATCCGTTTGCCACTCTCGTGGAGGGCGGGAATCACATTATGGCCAAAGTCATGTTCAGATTCCCGGTTTCCGGCATCATCCTGGAGGGCTTTTTTTAGTTCTTTCCAGGTGAAGATATAGATACCCATCGAGGCCTTATTGCTTTTGGGGTGTTCCGGTTTTTCCTGGAACTCCTTGATGCAATGGTCCTCATCGGTATTAACAATGCCAAATCGATGGGCATCTTCCCAGGGTACATCCATCACCGCAATGGTCAGGTCGGCCTCTTTTTCTTTATGAAAGGCCAGCATGTGCGAATAATCCATCTTATAAATGTGATCGCCGGAAAGGATCAATACATATTCGGGATCAAAGCGGTCAATGAAGTCGAGGTTCTGATAAATGGCATCAGCGGTACCCGAATACCATCGGCCGCCTTTCTGACCCATATAGGGCGGCAGGATATGGACACCGCCCTGGATCTGATCGAGCGCCCAGGCCGATCCGTCGCCAATATAATTATTGAGAATATAGGGACGATACTGGGTCAGCACCCCCACCACATCAATGTCCGAATTCATACAATTACTTAGCGGAAAATCAATGATCCGATATTTCCCGCCAAATAAAACCGCTGGTTTGGCGTTATTAAAGGTTAGGGAGCCTAAACGACTCCCCTGACCTCCCGCCAGGAGCATTGCCACACATTCAGTATTCATAGTGAAACCTCCTTAAATGATTTTCCAGATTTTCCGTTGATAGTCTGCAATTGAACGATCGCTTGAAAAAACACCGGAATTTGCTACGTTGCTGATGGACATCTTTGTCCAAATGTTGGGGTTACGGAAGAGATGATCGACCTGATTCTGAGCATCAGTATAGGCATTGAAGTCTTTTAAGACAAAATAGCCATCGTTGTACAAGAGCAGCGAATCATAGATGGCCTGGAAGCTGAGTCCATGTCCCAGGGTTCCGTCGATCAGCTGGCCAAGCACCTGCTGAATCCGGGGATCCTGCTCAAAGATATCAACCGATCGATAACCGCCATGTTTCTGATAGTGATGAACCTCGTCGGCCGACAGGCCAAAGGTGACAATGTTACTGGGACCAACGGCGTCGAGAATTTCGATATTGGCACCGTCCATGGTTCCCAGGGTAATGGCTCCGTTCATCATAAACTTCATGTTCCCGGTTCCCGAGGCTTCTTTGCCGGCGGTCGAAATCTGCTCTGAGATATTGGCGGCCGGATAGATGATCTCGGCCAGTGAAACATTGAAATTGGCCAGGAAAACAACTTTCAGTTTGTCATCGAGGGTCGAATCGTTGTTAACCAGCTCGGCAATGGCGGTAATCAGTTTGATGACTTCTTTGGCGTAGTAATAGCCGGGGGCGGCTTTGCCGGCAAAGATAAAGGTGCGGGGCGCCATCTCCAGGTTGGGGTTTTCTTTGAGTCGATTATAGAGATAAAGGACATGGAGGGCGTTTAGCAATTGCCGTTTATACTCATGGATCCGCTTGACCTGGATATCAAAGATCGAGTCGGGATTGACTTTCACATCATTATGGCTGGCCATGTAATTGGCCAGTCGAACCTTATTTGACAACTTGACGGCTTCAAACTTTTCATAAAAAACCGGATCATTGATAAAATTGAGTAGTTTTTTTAGATCGAACAGGTTATGATCCCAATCGGGTCCGATCGATTCATTAATCAGCTCTTTTAGATGGGGATTGCTGTTCATCAGAAAGCGTCGCGGTGAAACCCCATTGGTTACGGAATAAAAGCGCTGCGGGAAGACCTGGTAAAAGCCGTTAAAGGTTTCTTCCCGAAGGATCTTGCTGTGGAGCGAAGCCACCCCATTGATGGAATGACTCGAGACAATCGCCAGGCTGGCCATATGGACATAATTGTCCCGGATAATCGCAAGGCTATGGTTGCGATCCAGATCATGAGGAAACTCGCTATCCAGTTCTAACTGAAAACGGCGGTTAATTTCTTCAATGATCATATAAATCCGCGGCAGTAAATCCTTCATCATATCGACCGGCCATTTTTCGAGCGCTTCCGGCAACACCGTATGGTTGGTAAAGCTTAAAGCGTCGACGGTGATTTTCCAGGATTCTTCCCAACCTAAACCTTCTTCATCCATCAGCACCCGCATCAGTTCCGGGCCGCACAGCGCCGGGTGGGTATCGTTAATATGAATACAAATCTTATCACTGAAACCGTCCATAGAGTTATTATTGGATCGCTTAAAATCAACAATAATCCGCTTGAGCCCGGCGCAGACAAAAAAGTACTCTTGTTTGAGCCGTAGCAGCTTGCCATCAAAGCCATTGTCATTGGGATAGAGGATCTGGCTAATCGCTTCAGCTTCTGATTTATGTCGAACAGCGTTTAAAAAATGGCCCTGATTAAAAGAGGGCAGATCAAAGGCTTCGAGCGGCTCGGCACTCCAGAGCCGCAAGGAGTTTACGGTTTCGTTGCGATACCCCTTAACCGGAATATCATAGGGAACGGCCATAATGGCTTCATAATTTTCGTGGACAAAGGTCAGGTTGCCATTGATGTTTTCGGAATGAATCTGGCCGTAGTATTTGATAATAACTGACTTATCGGGATTACGGATTTCAAAAGGATAGCCATTTTTAAGCCAGTTATCAGCTACTTCAATCTGCTCACCATTGATAATCCGTTGCTCAAACAGGCCGTATTTATAACGGATACCGTTGCCGTGGGCAGGCATTCCCATCGCCGAAGAGGAATCCAGATAGCAGGCCATTAAGCGACCCAGGCCACCGTTGCCTAGGCCCGGATCGGATTCCTGGGCAAGAATGGCCTCATAATCCAGACCCATTTCGGCCGAGCATTCCTGAACCAGATCTTCAACCCCTAAATTACTGAGGTAGGACTTCATCAGCCGTCCGATTAAGAATTCAATTGAAAAAAAGTAGACCTGCTTGGCTTCGTTTTTGTTATAGAGGGTGTTGGTTTTTGCCCATTGGGAGGTGATGCTTTCCATTACCATTTCAGCTAAGGCCTGATATTGATTCAGCAGTGAGGCATCGGCCAGACAGTTTCCCGAAACCTCTTCAATTTTTTTGGTAAAGGTGGCCTTATAGGTGGCCTTTATTTTTTCGCGTTCTGAAGAATTCATGTTAGTTCCTTTCAACTAATGCTAGTTTAATAAAGCGTTATATAGATTTTTGTATGGATTTTTAAGCAATCATAGCAGTGCGGGGTTATTTTTTAGGTTTCGACTTTTTAGCTGGTTCCGGTTTGCTCTTGACGCTTGACCGGGGAACAATACCTTTTAGGACAATTACTGATGAGGGCGGAATATTGATCGAAACTGAATAGTCCTGGCCATGGAGGGGAAGGGTCTGAGCCTTCATGGTTTTTTTCATTTTAAAACCACTGCCGCCATAGCTGCTGTCATCGGAATTAAAGGCCAGCCGGTAGTTGCCTTCGGCAGGAACACCAATCTGATAATCATTATAGGTAAGTGGACAGAAGTTGATGATAGTGATCAAGGTATCTTTCTCCTCAGTACCCAGGCGTTTAAAAATCAGAATACTTTGTTCGCTGTTGTTTGGTTCCAGCCATTCAAAGCCACCCCAGCTATGGTCATCGACCCAGAGGGCTTTTTCTTTAAGATAAAATTTATTGAGATCTTTAATATAGGTGTGAATCTCCCGATGTTTTTGATAATCCAGCAAAAACCATTCCAGTGCTTCGTCGACCCGCCATTCCAGGAAGGGGGCAAATTCATTGCCCATAAAGGACAATTTCTTTCCCGGGTGGGTCATTAAATAGCCGAAAAGAATCCGGAACTGATCAAATTTTAGATTATAATCGCCAAACATCTTATCGAGGATGGTTCGTTTGCTGTGAACCACCTCGTCATGAGACAGCGGCAAGATAAAATTTTCATTAAAGGCGTAAGCCATCGAAAAGGTTAGCAGATTATGGAAGCGATTGCGAAACATTGGATCGGTTTTCATATAATCCAGGGTATCGTGCATCCAGCCCATGTCCCATTTGAGATTAAAGCCAAGACCGCCCTTATCGACCGGCCAGGTGACCATCGGATAGGAGGTGGAATCCTCGGCTGACATAATCGCAAAGGGAAAATCTCTAAAAATAATCGTATTCAGTTCCCGCAGGAAGGACAGCGCTTCTAATCGATCGGTACCGCCCTCGGTATTGCTAAAGGGTTGACCGTCCAGACCATGGTTAAGTTCAATCATGCTGGCTACCCCATCGATACGCAGGCCATCGATGTGGTAGCGGTCAAACCAGAAGTGGGCATTGGAGATCAAAAAATCAAGGACTTCGGGTTTGCCATAATCAAAGACCATTGTGCCCCATTGCTGATGTTCGGAAAACTCGTATTGACTGGTGCCGTCAAAATGCCGTAGCCCCTGAGCATCCTTGCAGAAATGACCGGGTACCCAATCCAGAATCACACCAATGCCGGCCTGGTGGCAGCAGTCGATCAGATACATCAGTCCCTGGGGGTCGCCATAACGGCTGGTCGCGGCGTAATAACCAGTCAGCTGATAACCCCAGGAACCGTCAAAGGGATGTTCCATGATCGGCATCAGTTCAATATGGGTATAATGCATCTCGACCAGATAGGGAACCAGCTGTTCGGCCAGTTCATGGTAGCTGAGATATTCTCCTTTTTCATTGCGTTTCCAACTGCCCAAATGGGCTTCGTAAATATTAATCGGCATTTTTAGCCAATTGATTTCGTTTCTTTTTTTGCACCAGCTTTCATCTTGCCAGTCATAACCATCAAGTTCCCAAATAATGGAGGCGGTGTTAGGCTTAACCTCACTATAAAAACCGTAAGGGTCAGCTTTATAGACCAGTTCACCATCCTGTTGCTGTACCGCATATTTGTAAAGTAGTCCCTGAGATAGTTCCGGGATAAATAGTTCCCAGATCCCAGCGCTGTCAGAAACTGGTTTCATGGGGTGATTATGGATGTTCCAGTCATTGAAATCGCCGACAACGGAAATACCCTGGGCATGGGGCGCCCAGACCCGAAAGGTGACCCCATTTTCATTGAGGTGGGCACCAAAATAGTGGTAGCTGAGAAAGCGCCTGTTATTGGTTAACGCTGTATGGTTATCGATTTTTTTCATGATATATGTGTCCTTTCAATTTGGTTGGAGAAATCGTGCTGATACAACTAACATTTTATCACAATCTGTTAAGATTGATAGTGCATCTTTTTAAACAAAGTAAAATCTTTTTAACAATTTCACCCAAATTGCAATAATTATGGCTTAAATGAAAATTCTTTGTCCTGATATAAAGACCAGTACAGATTGATCTTTCCACCCAGATTAAGAATTACACAAATAAAGTAGATCGCCACCATCAGGGCAAAAAGTCCGCCCAGACTGCCGTAGAGGGTGCTGTATTTTGTGGAATGGTTGACAAATAGGGTGAAAACACGAAAAGCAATATTAAGTCCCAGGGTGGCAAAAAGCGCACCGGGAAGACCGTTTTTAAATTTCAAGGGTTGGGCTGGAGCCATCACGTAGATCATATTAAAAATTAAGGTTGAAATGATCCATGAAAAAATAATGGCAAAAAAGCTCAGAATCGGATAATAATATGTATATAGCCCAATTTGCGTAAAAATAACAGCACCGACATCAGCACTGAAAAGATAAGCCAGGGCAATTAATAAAATCGCCAGAGCAAACAGGATCGTAAACAAAAACGAATAAAGCCAGATTGTCTTTAGGGTTCGGGTCTCGATCCTGCCATAAGTTTGGTTGATGCCAATCATAATGGCTCTGGCAGCCAGGGATGAAAAGAAAAAGGCGATCACAATCAGACTGTACTGGGAACCGGAAACCTGACTGATGATACTGTTTAATAAACCCGTCACATAGTCATAGGAAAGATTGGGCAAAAATGTTTTTAAAATTTCGTAAAGATAGGATTCAAAGGGCTTAATAAAATTTCCGATAAAAGAAATCAGAAAAAGCAGCAAGGGAAAAAATGCCAGCAACAGGTAAAAAGACATCTGGGTACAGATTCCGGAAAAATCAGTCGTCTCAAAATCTTCTCTCAGGAAGAAGAGCAGTTTGACAATTTTTGAATTAAGCAACTGTTTGATCATTTTTGCCCTCCGGCGATATTTTTTTCGATAATGATTGCTCAGCCGCGTAAAGATTGGTGACGCCCCCCAGGGTAAGGGTAAAACAGATCAGGTAGACCACAAAAAAAAGTGAGAAGGGTCCCTGAAGATTAAAGAAAAAGGTGTTGATATCAAGGGTCGAGCTGGCAAACAGCGCATATAAAAAGAGGATGATAAACCAGCTGATGCTAACAAAAAAACCGCCGGGCAGGGCTTCGAAAAAGCCGAGATGTTTTTTAGGAGCAAACATATAGATCAGGGTAAAAATAAGAGTCGGCACGATGATCATATAAATCAGTGTAAAAAGGATGATAAAAACGGCGAAAAAATCAGTTAAATTTAAGGCGCTAAAAATAAAGGCGAGTAGTTTCTCCCCGAAAAGATAGAAAAAAACCGTAAAAAAGATAAGCAGCAGAAATAAGACCAAATAAAGAAGCGCTTGGATCCAGAGTGCGATGAGTCCCCGGGTTTCTTCCTGTTCGAAGATTCGGTTCAAAGAAGTGATCAGCGAAAACATTGCTGAAACTGAGACGTACAAAATAAAAAAACCAAGGATCAGGTTGGTTCCCCATGAAAAAGAAATGGTGCTGGCATTTTCCATGGCCAGATTAACATAGTCCATAATCGATTGGGGCAGTATTTTTGAAAGCACAAAAATCAGAGTCTCATTGACACTCGCAGAAAACCAGTTAATAAAATTATAAAGCAACATCAAAAAAGGAATGAAGGCGGCCAGAGTCCGATAGGACATCTGGGCGGAAAGATTGATGATATTGTTTTTTCTACCCTGGACATATAAAAAGCGGCTAAAGCATTTAAGAAAAACCATGATTTCCTCCACACCCACTGTCGACGGTTGAGGTGATTGAAGCTCAGTATAACATAGTTTCGATTTAAATTGAAGCAGAAGCAGTCAAGTAAAAAAATGGAAAATTGCAAAAAAAGATGCTATAATAAAAAGATATGATTTTTTAGAACAAGCAAATACACACCAAAAAAACAGAAAAATAGTAGTTTGGAAAGGAAATAGTAAATTAAATGGGAAAAACAATAACAGAAAAGATAATCGCGGCACACCTGGTAGTGGGAGAAATGAAAAAAGGTCAAGAAATCGGGATTCGGATCGACCAAACCCTGACCCAGGATTCCACCGGAACGATGGCCTATTTGCAGTTTGAAGCGATGGAGGTACCGCGGGTTAAAACAAAAAAATCGCTGGCCTATATTGATCACAACATGCTCCAGGAAGGGCCGGAAAACATGGACGATCACCGCTATATCCAAAGTGTCGCCAAAAAACACGGGGTCTATTATTCAAAACCGGGTAATGGCATTTGCCATCAGGTGCAGATTGAACGCTTTGGGGTACCAGGTGACACCCTATTAGGATCAGACAGCCATACCCCCACCGGCGGCGGTATCGGCATGCTGGCCATTGGCGCTGGCGGTCTGGATGTGGCTGTGGCGATGGCCGGAGACCCTTACTATATCACCATGCCTAAGGTCGTTAAGGTCGAATTAACCGGCAAGCTGCGTACCGGGGTATCATCCAAGGATGTCATTTTAGAAGTACTCCGTCAATGTACGGTAAAAGGCGGCGTTAATAAGGTTTTTGAATACACCGGAGACGGGGTCAAAACCCTGACAGTTCCCGAACGAGCGACCATTACCAATATGGGTGCCGAGCTGGGAGCAACCACCTCGGTTTTCCCATCTGATGAAATGACCAAGTTATTTTTGGAGGCCCAAGGCCGCGGCACCGATTACCTTGAGCTGTTGGCCGATGCTGATGCTGTCTATGACGAAGTAGTCAAGGTTGATATGGATGTCTTAGAACCATTAACCGCCTGCCCCCACAGTCCTGACAAGGTGGTGAAAATTTCGGATATTGAAGGTCTGGCAGTCAATCAGGTGGCGATCGGTAGTTGTACCAATTCATCCTGGCTTGATCTGATGAAGGTTGCCGCCATCGTTAAAGGCAAAACCGTGGCTGAAAATGTCTCCCTGGTGATTGCTCCAGGATCAAAACAGGTCTTAACGATGCTGGCTGAAAACGGCGCTTTGGCTGATCTGCTAAACGCTGGCGCCCGGGTGCTGGAATGCGGCTGTGGCCCCTGCATTGGGATGGGTCAGGCACCTTCTACCGATGCGGTTTCGCTACGTACCTTTAATCGGAACTTCTTTGGCCGATCGGGAACCCCCTCGGCCGATGTCTACCTGTTAAGCCCGGAAGCAGCGGCGATATCGGCGCTGGAAGGGGTACTTACCAATCCCTTAGGCAAGATCAATCTGCCGGAAATTGCGATGCCAGAAAACTTTTTACAAAACGATACGATGGTGATCGCACCAGCCCCAGAAGGCACTGAAGTAGCAGTCATCAAAGGGCCAAACATCAAACCCTTCCCAGCCACCAAACCACTTAAAGATACGGTCGCTGGCAAGGCCTTGATAGTAGTCGAAGATAATATCACCACCGATCATATTATGCCGTCAAACGCCAAACTGCTGCCCTATCGGTCTAACATTCCCTACCTGTCAAACTATTGCCTGGCACCCTGCGATGCCGAGTTTCCCCAGCGGGCGCTAGATAATGGCGGTGGCTTTATTGTTGGCGGCTCCAACTACGGCCAGGGTTCTAGCCGCGAGCATGCGGCACTGGCGCCGGTTTATCTGGGTATCAAAGGGGTGGCAGTTAAATCCTTTGCCCGGATTCATAAAAACAATTTGATCAATAATGGGATACTGCCGCTGGTATTTGAAAATGAAGCCGATTATGATACCATTTCCCTAAATGATGAACTGATCATTGAAAATGCCCTGGATGCGGTTAAATCCGGTCAGGCCAAGCTGGTCAATAAAAGCAAAGGGTTAACCTATGTGATGTTGTTGGAAGTTTCGCAGCGGCAAAAAGAAATGCTGCTGGCCGGCGGACTGATCAATCTGATCAAATTAAAAAAATAATCTGAAAAATAATCAAATACAATAAAATAAATCGCCAATTTCGGGGTAAATATCCACTAATTGGCGATTTTTGTATCTTAACACAAATTGAGGAGGAGAAAATGAATTTTGAAATCAAGGGAGGCAATCTCCCGGTGGTAACGGTGACGCTAAACAGTGGCGAATCGATGTTTACCGAGTCTGGTGGGATGTCCTGGATGACTGAAAATATTCGCATGGAAACCAACACCAAAGGTGGGCTGATGAAGGGGTTGCGACGGACACTCGCCGGGGATTCGCTGTTTATGACCACTTATACGGCAGAACAGAATAATTCTCAAATTTCTTTTTGTTCCAGTTATCCCGGTGAAATCAAAGCTTTGACCTTACAAAAAGGGCAATCGATTATCTGTCAAAAGAGTAGTTTTCTGGCGGGCGAATCGACCCTGGATGTGGACATGTACTTTAAAAAAAATATTGGGGTCGGCTTTTTTGGTGGGGAAGGCTTTATCTTGCAAAAACTATCGGGACCGGGAACGGCCTTTGTCGAGATGGATGGCGCGATGATGGAATATGATCTGGCTCCTGGTGAAGTGATGAAAATTGATCAGGGCCATATTGGGATGTTTGAAGAATCAGTGAGTTTTGACATTCAGGCTGTCAAGGGCATGAAAAATATCTTTTTGAGCGGGGAAGGATTATTCCTGGCAACCTTAAAAGGACCGGGAAAGGTCTGGCTGCAAACCATGCCACTAAGCCGACTAGTACAGCTAGTGGCCTCAAGCTTGCCACCAAGAGGCTAGCACATTTGGTTAAATAAATAAGCGCCTTTACCAATACGTGTATTCGGTAAGGCGCTTTATTTCTGATGTTAGATAGAGCAACAGTATTTCAGGGGAGTACATTGACATAATTATCCGGTAGCTGATCAAAAAACATGATGCCCAGACAATTGGTGCCAATATGAACGGTCAGGGTAGAACCGGCTTTTTCAGGCAGTAAAAAATTTTTGATTCCCAGTTCTTTTTCGAAATATTTTCTGGCTTTTTCCTGGAGATCCGGGGCGGTGCTTTGGATCATCCCGAGGATTTGTTCGCGATTGGTCATTTTTTCTTCGATAATGGCGAACAGCGTCTTTAAGGCTTTTTTCTGACCGCGGATTTTTTCATAAACGAGTATCTCACCATCTTTAAAGTAGAGGATTGGGACGATTTTTAGCATATCGCCAAGCATCGCCGCATTGCGGCTGATCCGGCCGCCCTGAGCCAGCCATTTGATGTCTCCGACCATAAAAAAGATTTGCGCGTGCTGCGCCAGAAAGGTCATCGTTTCGACAATTTCCTCGTAGGGACGGTTAAGCTTGTTTAGTTTTAGACCCTGATAAAGAATCAAGGCCGAACCGGTGGTCGCAGAAAGCGAATCAACGATCGATACCTTGCGCTCGGGATATTGCTCCAGTAAATCCTGAGCCAGCAGTCGAGCGGTCTGGTAGGTGCCCGAAAGCTTTGAAGAAAGCACCAGATAAATCACATCATCACCATTTTTAAGATGTTTTTCAATCGTGTTGGTAATATCCAGAGGTTGAATCTGAGCCGTTTTAGGAAAGAGTTTGCTGTTACTATTGACAAAGTCAACCACCATTTCGGGGGTGATATTGATGCCATCAAAATAGGTTTTATCGTCAAGGGTTACCGGAAAGGGTAATATATCAAAATCATAGCGATTTAAGATGTCGCTGTTGGTATCACACATGGAATCCACAATAAATTTTATAGCCATTAAAGTGATGCTCCTTTTCATTTTAGTAGAAAATATTTTACCATGAACCGCGTCTTTTTACAATCACTCTCGCCGTCAGCCTTAAGGATCATCGCGGTTTTGCTGGAAGGTTTGCTGGAAGGTTTGTGATTATATCAAAAAAATGTTAAACTAATCTTTGGAAAATAAAAGCAAAGTGTTTATTTTATTAAAGTAAGAATTATTAAGCAAGAATCATAAAGTAAGAAATGGAGAAATTTGTGGAACAGATAATCAAGCAACTCGCAAAAGAATTTTCAATACGCCCTGAGCAGGTCGAAGATACCATCAATTTAATCGATGGCGGGAATACCATTCCCTTTATCGCCCGTTACCGAAAAGAGGTCACCGGGAATTTAAGCGATGCCCTGTTAAGGGATCTGGATGTGCGTTTAACATATTTAAGAAAACTGGAAAAACGGAAAGAAGAGGTTACTGCTAGTATTGAAGAACAGGGCAAGCTGACCCCGGAACTTAAAAGCGCCATTTTAAAAAGCCAAACCCTTCAGGAGGTGGAAGACCTCTACCTGCCTTATAAGCAAAAAAAGAAAACCCGGGCATCGGTGGCCAGAGAAAAGGGGCTAGAGCCATTGGCGCTGCAAATCATCGAACAGCAATTGGGCGAAGCCGAACTGGGTGAAGCGGCGCTAAACTATATTGACGCTGAAAAAGAAATCAATAGCGCTGAAGAAGCGCTGCAATTCGCGATGGACATTATTGCCGAAATTATTTCGGACAACGGCAGCTATCGGGGCGTGATCCGGAAGTGCACCTACGATAAGGGGCAGATTAAGTCCACGGTGGTTAAAGGTAAAGAGGAGGAAAATTCCGAACTGGAAATGTACTTTGATCATACCGAAGCCATTAAGGCGATCAAGGATCACCGGATTTTAGCGCTTAACCGGGGTGAGAAGAAAAAAGCCCTGTCGGTTAAATTATTGGCACCAACCGAAGAAATTGACGCTTATTTAAAAAAAGAACTGCTAAAAGCCAAGCCCTCAAGCTATTTGCTAAAAGCCCTTGGAGATAGCTATAGCCGGCTGATCGCACCAGCCATTGAGCGAGAAATCCGAACCGCCTTAAAAGAGCGGGCTGAACAAGGGGCGATTAAGATGTTTGCCCTTAACCTAAAAAAATTGCTGCTGCAGCCACCCTTTAAAGAAAAGGTTACGATGGGATTTGACCCAGCCTTTCGAACCGGATGCAAGATTGCCATTCTCGATAAGGTCGGAAAGGTGCTGGATTATACCACCATTTATCCAACCTTTGGCAAGGGTCAGGCGGAGAAAGCCGAAAAAGAATTGCTGGAACTAATTGAACGCCATCAGGTTGATATTATCGCGATTGGCAACGGCACGGCTTCGCGGGAGTCGGAACAGTTTGTCGCTGAAACGATTAAAAAAACCAAGCTGCCGGTGCAATATATCGTCGTCAATGAGGCCGGCGCTTCGGTTTATTCGGCATCGGAACTGGGAACCGAAGAATATCCGGACATCAATGTTTCGATCCGTGGGGCAATTTCCATTGGCGGGCGACTTCAAGATCCGCTGTCAGAACTGGTAAAAATTGATCCCAAGCACATCGGGGTCGGCCAGTATCAGCATGACGTCAATCAGAAAGAGCTGGAGCGGGTGCTCGAAGCAACCGTCGAGGATGCCGTTAATAACGTTGGTGTCAATGTCAATCGCGCTTCGGTGGCACTGCTAAAATACGTGGCCGGCGTCAATAAAACGATTGCTACGAATATTATGGATTATCGTAACAGCGTGGGCTCGATTAAGAGCAGAAAAGAACTGATGAAGATTAAAGGTCTGGGCGCCAAAGCCTATGAACAATGCGCCGGTTTTCTGCGGATTGATGACGGGGATAACATTCTCGATAATACCGGGGTTCACCCGGAGGCCTATAAAAGTGTCGAAAAACTCCTAAAACTCAAAAACATCAAAAAAGAACAATTGGGAAACCGCGAACAGCAGGACTTGTTTAACGACCTGAATTATTCAGAAATGGCGACGCAGCTTGAAATCGGTATACCAACCCTTTACGATATTGTCAAGGAACTAAAAAAACCGGGCCGCGATCCCCGGGAAAATGCGCCCAAGCCCCATTTACGATCTGACGTCCTATCAATGAGTGATCTGGCGGTGGGAATGGAACTGATTGGCACCGTCCGAAACGTCATCGATTTTGGCGCCTTTGTCGATATCGGCGTTCATCAGGATGGCTTGGTGCATATCTCGCAAATCACCGATCGTTATATCAAACACCCTTCAGAGGCAGTTTCCCTGGGGGATGTCGTAACCGTTAAGGTGCTGGCTGTGGATTTGAAACGAAAACGGATCAGTTTGACCATGATTATCTAAATAAATATTGACAGCAGGATAAGTTTTTTATAAAATAAAAGGCTTATTCTTTTTTTATATGTTATAATGGGAAGAGAATCGATGATAGGAGTGGTTGAAATGTATAAAATTGGGGATAAAATTGTTTATCCGATGCACGGAGCGGGTATCATTGAAGCAATCGAAGAACGAGAAATATTTGAAGAAACAAAACCTTACTACATCATGCAGATCGTATCCGAGGGTTTGCAGATTTTAATTCCCGTTGATAAAGTTGATGATATTGGGGTAAGAACCATTGTGACCCAGCCGGTAATTGATGAGATGATCGAAATACTGAAATTACCAATGGACGTGATGGAAAAAAACTGGAACAGGCGCTATCGTGAACATCTGGAGCGTTTAAAAACCGGTGATATTTTTGAAGTAGCTAAGGTTGTTAAAAATCTTATCTTATTGGATCGCTTAAAAGGCCTCTCAACCGGAGAAAAGAAAATGTTGAATAATGCCAGAAATTTCATCGTCAGCGAAATGGTTTTGATTCAAGATAAAGATAAAGAAGAAATCTTAGATTTGATCAATAGTTCGGTACACAGCGAGGCGTGAATTTCACGCCTTTTGTTGTATGTAATAGTGTAATCTTAAGAATTAGGTGCTATAATTACAAGGTATATTATGAAAGGAGGTGAAGATGGTGATACAAAAGATACTTAGGGTATCATTTGGGATTGTTGGAATTCTGGTAGGGATGGCTCTGGCCAATGTATTGGTTACCAATACGTGGATTTTGAGAGGTCTGGAGATAAACTTGACTCCAGAATTGGAAGTTATCTTATATGCGGCTCTGATTGTTCTATTTGGACTTATTTTTTTCATTCTATTTCCGCTGATGCTCAAAGGCGTTAAAAAGCTGTCAAAAGTTGTTGAGACCAGCATGGAAAATGTCCGACTCATTGACATTGGTCTGGGCATCGGTGGTCTGGTGATCGGTCTGGTGATTGCCATGTTGATCAGTTTTGCATTTTCGCAGATTCCCATTCCCTGGATTGGTGGCCTGCTAACCATCACGATATATATCGTTTTGGGTTATATTGGTTTTTCCTTGCCGATCAAAAAACGCGAAGACATCCTCCAGGCTTTTCAGATTGACAAGCGCGAGAAGGATGTCAATGTACCAGTTGGCCAAAAGCGGCCGGCCAAGAAAAGAGGGGCAGCCATTCCCAAATTGCTGGATACCAGCGTGATCATTGATGGACGGATCTTTGATATTTGTAAAACCGGTTTTATTGAAGGCCCACTGGTGATTCCGGTATTTGTGCTGAACGAATTGCAGCTGATTTCAGACTCATCCGATGAGCTCAAACGAAATCGGGGACGTCGTGGTTTGGATATTTTAAACAAGATCCAGACCGATCTGGACATCGAAGTGCAAATTACCGAAGAGGATTTTGAAGATACCCATGAGGTCGACTCAAAATTGGTAAAGCTGGGAAAATCGACCAAAGGTAAAATTCTGACTAATGATTATAATCTTAACAAGGTTGCCACCGTTCAAGGGGTCGATGTGCTCAATATCAATGAGTTAGCCAACGCCGTCAAGCCGATTGTTTTACCCGGCGAAGAGATGAAGGTTCTGCTGGTAAAAGGTGGAAAAGAAAACGGCCAGGCCGTTGCCTATTTAGATGACGGAACGATGATTGTGGTTGAAAATGGTAAAAAATATATCGGCACGACCACCGCGGTTATTGTAACTAGTATTCTGCAAACCGCAGCCGGACGGATGATTTTTGCAAAGCCCAAAAAATAGTGAACGGCAATCATAAATTCGAATAAAGAATTAGAATAAAAAAATTAAAATTAAAAGCTTGAATAGAAGCCTTGCTAAAAACACCAATCTTAGGTTGGTGTTTTTATTTCGACGTTTTTTGACAAATTTATTGTAATTAAGATGGCCTTTACGTATAATAAAATGAGTATTGTTAATAATCGGGGCAGTTCCTGTGATGGCTTTGCTGGAAATAAATAGTGATAAGAAAATGGGGATCATATGGAATTACCTGAAGCGTTTAAGGAAAAAATGAAAAAGTTGATGGGGGAATCCTATCAGAGCTTGCTCGACTCCTATGATCAACCGGAAAGCAAAGGTATCCGGACCAATACATTAAAGCTGGAGCCGGATGAATTGGCTAATAAATTACCCTTTGAAACCCAGGCTGTGAATTGGTGCAAAGAAGGGTTTTATATTGATCACACGGTGCGGCCGGGCAAAAACCCCTACTATTACGCTGGTCTTTATTATGTGCAGGAACCGACGGCGATGGCGGCGGTTGAAGTGCTTGATCCAAAACCTGGGGATTGGGTATTGGATCTTTGTGCAGCGCCAGGCGGAAAATCGACTCAAATTGGCGCCAGGCTTCAAGGGATAGGACTGCTGGTGGCCAATGAGCTGGTTAATTCGCGGGCTGGGATCCTGTCTACTAATATCGAACGGATGGGGATGGCCAATGCGATTGTCACCAATGAATTTCCCGAGCGGCTGGTGGATTCTTTTTACGAAAGCTTTGATAAGATATTAGTCGATGCGCCCTGCTCCGGCGAGGGGATGTTTCGCAAAGACCCGGGAGCCCTGGCCGACTGGAGTCTGGAACGGGTTGACCGCTGTATGGGCAAGCAGGAGAAAATATTAGAAAGCGCCCATCGTTTGTTAAAACCGGGCGGAGTACTGGTTTATTCAACCTGTACCTTTTCGCCAGAAGAAAATGAACAGATAATCGAAGCCTTTATTGAGAAATACCCCTACACCCTGCAAACCATAGAGTTACCTGGGATTACCGATCACGGCCGGGTTGACTGGACCCGGAAGCAGCAGCAGGAGATTACTAAAACCCAGCGGATTATGCCGATGACCGTCAAAGGGGAAGGACATTTTATTGCCAAACTGATAAAATCGGAAGGCATCGCCGAAGCGATTGATGTCAAACAGGGATATCCTAAATCACGGTTAAAAAAGGCCACCCGAACCGACTTGCAAGACTATCGCGATTTTGCCAAAAACAATCTGCAAGCAGAATTTTATCAGAAAATTGAAGATCGTCTTTATCTCTTGGGTGACCACCTCTATGCCATTCCGGCAGCTATCGAGCTGGAGCGGATTGCCAATTTAAAGCTCTTGCGTACCGGCCTTGATCTGGGAACCTTTAAGAAAAATCGTTTTGAACCCAGCTATGCGCTGGCAATGGCACTGAAATTATCCCAGGCTAAAAATAGCGTTGACTTAAACGATGAAGACCTGGCCTATCAGTATCTAAAAGGCGAGGCCTTGAATTTACAAGCCCCAAAAGGCTGGGTTCTGGTCGGTTATGATGGCTATCCTTTGGGGTTTGGAAAAGCCAGTGAGGGTTTGATTAAGAATCATTATCCCAAGGGGCTGAGAATCAGGAAAAAATAGGAGAAAAATGGATGAGTGACCAGGTGAAAGGAACAAAGATTCATCCCAGTGCGGTGATTTCAAAAGATGTCATAATCGGAAATGAAACCACAATTGGAGCTGGAGCAATCATTGGAGACGGGGTCATCATCAGCGAAAATTGTCAGGTTGGCACCGGGGTGATCATTGAAGCCGGAAGCAGAATTGAAGACAATTGCGTTTTAGAAGCAGGGGTAATTATTGGCAGTCAGGTAACCCTGGGTAAGAATAGCAAAATCGGGATTGGTGCCCGGATTACCAATGGGGTAACGATCGGATCCGATTCGGTGATAAGAATTGGTGAAATCATCTTAAAAGATATGATCTATAAAATGGTTTTTAAACGGGGCGCCTGGATTTATCGGGAAGATAGTTTAAATTGTAAAAACGAAGAGTGAGGGAAAAATGAATCAGAAAGATTTTACTTGTTTAAAAGAGGCTTTGGAAAAGAAAAAGAAGATATTGGTTTCTAGCTGTTTGTTGGGAATGAAGATCAACTATGAGGGAAAGGCTCACCCAGTCGATGCCTTGCGACAACTCTTTCTTCAGGGACAGGCGATACCGATCTGTCCGGAAGTGCTGGCAAGTCTACCGATTCCACGGGATCCTTGTGAAATAGTCGTGGTCAATGGGGAACGGAAAGTGTATAATGATAAGCAAGATGACTTTACGGAGCCTTATACTCTTGGTGCTCAGCGAACCCTCGATACAGCCCGGACATCGGGGGCAAAAATTGCGATCATGAAAAGCAACAGTCCATCCTGTGGCTGTGGGAAGATTTATGATGGAACCTTCAGTGGGAATTTGGTTGATGGGGACGGCATCACGGTGGCCTTATTAAAAGAAAACGGCATTCGTGTCATCACTGAAGAAGATTTCCTGGAGTGTCTGAAATAATCAGGCTTTTGCGAAGTAATTCCCAAAGCCTGCGGCAGATTGTTATGTTTTAAAATCATAGCAATGAGATCTCAAGAGAAAAGTGAGGAATAGAAATGAAAAAAAAACTCAATATCGGAGTGGTTTTTGGAGGACAGTCGGGCGAGCATGAGGTTTCAAGGGTTTCTGCCTACAATATTTTGGGTGTCATCGACCGGGATAAGTATGATGTTATAACCATCGGCATCTCAAAAAAGGGAAAATGGTTTTTATACGCAGGTGATGCCGAAAAAATTAAAGATGGCTCCTGGGAACAGGATCAGGCCAACTTGACAGCCGACTTTTCAATCTTTGCCCATCCGGAAATATTAAAGATTGACGTTTTTTTTCCAGTTCTTCATGGCCCAATGGGAGAAGATGGCACCATCCAGGGCGTTTTTGAAATGCTGAACAAACCCTATGTGGGGTGTGGTGTTTTAAGTTCGGCGGTAGGCATGGATAAGGTTTTTTCTAAGATTATGTTCCAAAGCGTGGGAATCCCCACCGGGAAATACATTTATTTCCGTGAAAATGACTGGAATCGAGATCCTGATGCTAAAACTGTTGAGATCGAAAGTGAACTGGGTTATCCGATTTTTGTTAAGCCAGCAAACATGGGCTCCAGCGTCGGCATCACCAAAGCTCATGACCGAACCGAACTCGTCATTGCGATTAAAGAAGCCTTAGTTTACGATAATAAATTGATTTTAGAAGACTTTGTCAAAGGTAGAGAAATTGAATGTGCGGTTCTTGAAGTCGGGGACCTTATTCGGGCTTCAATTCCTGGTGAGGTCATCCCTTCAAAAGAGTTTTATGATTATGAGGCCAAATACTCAGCCACCGAAGACTCCAAGGTTGTTATTCCTGCTGATCTGTCCCCGGCAGTCACAGAAAAAGTGAGAGATTACGCCATCAAAGCCTTTGAGGCCATTGAAGGTTCTGGGTTAACCCGGGTGGATTTTTTTGTTACCGAAGATGACCGCATTTTAATTAATGAAGTAAACACCCTGCCAGGATTTACAAATATCAGCATGTACCCAAAAATGTGGGAAGCCACCGGAATTGGGTATATAGAACTTGTAGATCTGATTATTGCGTCAGCAAAGCGGAAACGCACCACGATAAGCTAGTTCGTTTGGTTTCTTTATGATGCGTAATCCTAATAAAAACTTAAGAGGATAATTTTTCTTGATAAAAACCCCCATCAATGGTTTAATAGTGGAAGAAATTATACCTCTAGGAGGAGACCAATGACTGAAGAAAGAAAAAAAGTATGGTTATCCATTTCGGGAACCGTTAAAGATGAAGAAAATAAGGATACCCTGGAGTTCCTGACCGAAGGAGATTTATATAAAGAAGACAACCGATCCTGTGTGACATATAAAGAATCCGAGGTTTCCGGCATGGAAGGGACAATCACGACCGTTGTTGTTGATGGACAAAAAGTATCAGTCATTCGTTTGGGAACAACCAACTCGATTATGGAATTTGAACGCGGAAAAAGAAACCTGACCTGGTATTCCACCCCGCACGGGGATGTGACCATGGGGATTTTAACCAAGGATGTATTTGTCAATTATAATGAGGATAAAGAGCCGACTAAGGTTTCGATCGACTATAACATCGAAATTGAAGGCATTACAAATTCTCGGAATATCCTGAACATAAAAATTACCCAATAAAAATGGCAGCAATGTCAATCACAGGAGAAGCGCCAGGAGCGCTTCTCCTTTAAATTTCACCTGACCGGAAATGATTAGTAATGTGTAATAATCGAATATAATCTGAACATAAATAGAAGAGTGAGAGGAACTTAAGGATGTACATACGCGAAAAAATCACCGAACAAATCAAGAAAATCATTGGCGATGCGCTTAATCAAACAATCGAATCGGGAGCATTGATGATAGCAATCAAACCGGATCTTTTTCTGGAAATTCCCAGAGAAAAAGAACACGGTGAGTATTCCACCAATATCGCCATGCAGCTGCCCAAACAGACTAAGAAAGCACCCCGTTTGATTGCTGAAACCTTAGTGGCCAATATGAATACCACAGACTCCTACGTCGAGTCCATTGAAATAGCCGGACCGGGTTTTATTAACTTCAAACTAAAACCCTATTGGCAGTATGCGGTTTTAGCAGAAGTGGCAGCGATGCAAGCTGATTATGGCCGGAGCCAGAAAAATGCTGGCAAAAAATTTAATCTGGAGTTTATTTCCGCCAATCCCACCGGACCGATGCACATGGGCAATGCCAGAGGCGGGGCCATTGGCGATATTTTAGCGGCGGTTGCCGATTGGACTGGCTATGATGTCACCCGGGAATTTTATATTAATGACGCCGGTAATCAGATTGTCAAATTTGGTGATTCCCTGGATGCCCGTTATCGCCAATTGATGGGAGAAGCGATCGCTTTTCCCGAGGATGGTTATCAGGGTGAAGACATTACCCAACATATGAAAGCTTTCATTGCCGCAAATGGTGATGCTCATCGGGCGATGACCCCGGAAGAACGAAAACCAATCCTGATTGATTATGCGCTAAATAAAAACCTCACCCAAATGCGCAGTGATTTAGAAGCCTATGGGATTCGTTATGATGTCTGGTTTTCAGAACAAAGCCTTTATGACAGCGGTGCTATTGAGCAGACCATTGCGCTACTGGGAAAAGGCGGCTTTACCTATGAACAGGAAGGGGCTTTATGGTTTAAGGCCACCGCATTCGGTTCTGACAAGGACGATGTGCTAATCCGGGCTAATGGATTGCCGACCTATTTTATGGCTGATATCGCCTACCACATCGATAAGTTTGTTAACCGGGGCTTCAATCGTTGCATCAACGTTTGGGGTGCCGATCACCATGGCCATGTCGCCCGTCTTAAAGGGGCACTGGCAGCAGTAGGCATTGACGCCGCTAATTTTGATGTGGTCATCATGCAACTGGTGCGTCTGCTCCGCAACGGCGAAGTAGCAAGAATGTCCAAACGTCAGGGAAAAGCCATTGCCCTGACTGATCTGATCGACGAAGTCGGCGTTGACGCGACCCGTTTCTTCTTTAATCTGCGCTCACCAGATAGTCATTTTGACTTTGATTTGGATCTGGCGATTGAACAGTCCAATGATAACCCGGTCTTTTATGTGCAGTATGCCCATGCCAGAATTTGCAGTATTATTCGTCAGATGAAAGGAGAATTGGATGATACGATTCCCCTGGATTACAGTCGGCTGGTCGAAAAGGAAGAATTGAACCTGCTAGAAATCCTGTCTAATTTCCCGGATGAAATACTGACTGCCGAAGACAAACTGGATCCTAGCCGAATCACCCGATATGCGATTGATCTGGCAATGGCCTTCCATAGTTTTTATAATGCCTGCCATGTTCGGGTTGCTGACAAAGCTTTGATGAAAGCCCGCGTTGCCCTAATTGAGGCAAGCAAGCAAGTGATTCAAAATGCCCTGGGTATTTTGGGAGTATCAGCTCCAGAAAGAATGTAAAAATGAAAACAGAATCAGGAATCTTTGACCGTACTGAAAAGCTGATTGGCCAATCCGGTTTGGAGATTCTAAAAAACTCACGCGTTATCCTCTTTGGGGTTGGCGGCGTTGGTTCATTTGTAGCCGAAGCCTTAATCCGCAGCGGGGTTGGTTTTTTAACCATCGTCGATAAGGACACCATCGAGGCCAGCAATCTCAATCGTCAGATTATGGCAAATGTTAAAACGATCGGCAAGAAAAAAGTTGATGCCATGGCCAGAAGGCTGATTGCCATTAATCCACTTTCGCTTGTTCATCCGATGCATCAGTGTTATACCCCGGAAAATTCCCAGGATTTTCACCTTCAAGACTATGATTATGTCATTGATGCGGTCGATATGGTCACCGCAAAAATTGATTTGATCATTAAAAGCCAGCAAAATAAGGTGCCGATTATCAGTTGTATGGGAACCGGAAATAAGATCGACGCCAGTTGTTTTAAGATTGCCGATATCTACGAAACCGCTGTTTGTCCGCTGGCCAAAGTGATTCGTAAAGAATTACGGGCACGGGGGGTGGAATCGCTGAAGGTTCTTTATTCTACTGAAGAGCCGATGATCAGAGAAACCCCGCCGGGTAGTATCGCCTTTGTCCCTTCGGTCGCCGGACTGCTGATTGCTGGTGAAGTGGTGCGGGATCTGCTAAAGACCAAATCGTAGCACAAACCGTTTTAGTAAAAGTTAGTCTCCCTCATTAATATAGAGGGAGATTTTTTTAATTCAGATTTTTTTCTATAATAGAAAAACACGTATATACAACTATTGACAAGTCTAGATAAATGTAGTATTATGTTCAAGATTCGCAGGTAGGTAACGCTTACACAGCGAACAAAAATTGAATACGTATAATTTAGCCGTGAAGGTTGATCGCCCTGCAGTAGTGGGGATCAATTTTCACGGTTTTTTTTGAAAGAAAAATGTACAGGAGGATCGAGTAACAGGTTATAGAGTAAGGTTTTCAAGTGGGAGAGATTGAGTGGAGTTAAAAAATGTTGAAATTTGAGGAGTAATATGAAATTTGGAATGAAAAGATTATTGTGTTTTTGTATGGTGGCATTGATGATGACGGGTTTTGTTGGCTGTAGCAACGCTGGGGCAAGTAGTAAGACCGAACAAACAGAACTGAAGGTTGCCTACGGTAAAGATACCGGAGTTGCTTCAGAAAAAGGAAATGGCGACATGCTATTGACTATTTTTGCTGGTGAACGACTGGTTGAGGTTGTCGAGGGCGAAGTCGTGCCCAGCATTGCCGAGAGCTGGGAAGTTAAGGATTCTGGAAAGACTATTTCGTTTAAAATCAAAGAAGGGTTGAAGTTTTCCGATGGCAGCGATTTAACGGCAAAAGAAGTTAAATTAAAATTTGATCGGAACATTGCATTGAAGAACACCAGTTGGACCGAAGTTGATCGGATTGAAAAAATTGAAGTGCCAGATGATTATACCATCAATTTTTATTATAAGGATGGCATGGATGGCTATGTTGCGCTGGCAGGTTTTGCAGAATATGGAAACACCATTGTTAGTCCAAACTCCTTTCAGACGCCGGGGGATCCCACAACACCAATGGTAAAATTCATTGGATCCGGGTCATGGAAGGTTGCCGATTATGTAAAAGATCAATATACAACCTTTGTCCCCAATGAAAATTATTCCGGGGATCCGGTTAAACTTGAGAAAATTACGGTTAGTATGATTAAAGATGATGAAGCCAGAGTATTGGCACTTCAATCAGGGGATGTGGATGCCGTTGTTGACTATTACCATGGTGGATCTGCCTATACTCCCAGAAACCTGTTAAGCGCCCTCAAAGAAGAAGGCTTTCAGGTGTTGAAGCAGGAAATGCCGATGACAACCGTATTGGCATTTAATTATACGAACAACGAGGCCTGGAAGAATATTAAGTTGAGACAGGCTCTGAACTATGCCGTTAACAAAGATGAAATATCCGGTTTGTTTGATGGTTGGATCAGTCCGGCAAATGATGCTTATTTTTCCGACTGTTCACCCTATACCACCGCACTTGGCAAACAAAGCTATCAATACGATCCGGAAAAAGCTAGAAAACTATTAGCAGAATCGGGGCTGACAGGGTTTTCCCCAAAAATGATTGTTAATAGTGAAAATGCTGACGAAGTAAAATTAGCCGAATTACTACAATCGATGTTAAAAGAATCTGATATCAACCTGCAATTGGATGTGATGGATGCAACTAAATATGCTGAAGTCAAGAAAACCGCGGACTGGGATCTATGCTCTTATTATATTGGGGGGCCCGAAAGACGGATTTACTCGCGAAATGAAGGGCGATTTGATAAAACAGCTCCTGAGTTTGGTAGTTCTGGCTGTTTCACATCGGACACAATTGCGACCGCTGTTCAAAAAGCAGTTGATCCATTTGATGAAAAAGAACGAAAAGCCGGCTTTAAAGAGTTCTATGCAGCAATCGATGCCGAAGCTGCCTGCGTGCCTCTTTACTATGATGCCGTATTCGTGGTCGCCAATGAAGGCGTTGAAGGGATTGAATATATCGGGTCAGAACCGCGGTTTGATCAGGTAACTTATAAAAAATAATTAAATTTCAACGACAACCTCAAATATCAGAAAGTATTTGAGGTTGTCTGTGAATTCGGTGAAGAGTCAAGGCTTAACGTTACTGATTATCGAATTCAGTTGTCAACAAACATTATTTGTGGCTTTTATTCAAAGTAAGCAGTGCATTAAACAGCAAGAGGTGAAGGATTGTTAAAGTACATTTTCAGAAGGTTACTCTACTTAATACCGGTGATGATCATAACATCATTTATCGCTTATATGTTAGTATATTTGTCGCCCAGTTCGCCGGCACAGATTATTCTAAAAGCGCGCTATACATCGGAACCGACCCAAGAACAAGTTGAAGATTTTAATGAAGAGTATGGGTTTGACAAACCGATATTGGTTCAATATACAACCTGGTTAAATAAGGCAATGCACGGCGATTTGGGAAAATCATTAACGGATGGATCAGATGTATGGGAAGATTTCATTTAC
>JAHIQT010000186.1 GCA_018903255.1 Bacillota bacterium
GCACCGGGAAGCGGCTAATTACTATTATAAAATCTTAAAAACAAATAAACCGGCGCGCGACTATCTAATGAAAAGAGGGATCAGCCAGGAAACGATCAGAGAATTTGGTTTGGGTTATGCCAGTGAAGAGTGGACCCGATTAACCGAATTTCTTAGCAGCAAAGGATTTTCAATGGAAGAGCTGCTGGATTCAGGCTTGGTGTTAGCTTCCGAAAGTAAGCGGCATTATGATCGTTTCCGCAGTCGGATTATGTTTCCGATTGTTAATCCACGGGGACAGATTGTTGGCTTTGGTGGTCGTCTGATGATGACTGATCAAAATGGCCCCAAATATCTTAATTCCCCGGAAACTTCTATTTTTTCTAAAAGTTATGAGCTTTATAATTTGAATCATTGTAAAAACTATATGGAAACAGGGCGGTTATTGATTGTTGAAGGCTATATGGATGTGATTTCCTTGTATCAAAAAGGGATCAAGAACACGGTTGCCGCCTTGGGTACCGCTTTTACGCCATTTCATGGAAAAATTCTGGAACGTTATGCCAATGAAGTGATTATTGCTTTTGATGGAGACAGCGCCGGTAAATCGGCAACAGAAAAAGCCATGAATATCTTGAAAAAGACCAGCTTAAATGTTAAAATATTAAACTTGCCGACAAATGAAGATCCCGATTCCTTTGTTCAGAAATATGGTCAGCAAGGCTTTGAAGAGTCTGTTGCCAAAGCCTTAACGATCATTGAGTATGAACTGGAATTATTAAAAAGCCTCAACGACCTTTCGCAAACCGATGGCAGGCTGCGTTACGGCAATGAGGCGATAAAGATATTAAGACAGCTTGAAACATTGGTAGAAATCGATTATTACAGCAAAATGGTTGCTGGCGAAACAGGAATCAATCAGGAAGTAATCCGGCGTGAGGTGATGCGCTCAAAAACCCGAGCCGACAATCCGGCCCAGGTGATTAAGCCAAGCCGCAGTGGAGTAATAACGCAAAAGATCCCCAAGGCTTACCAAAAAGCTCAGGAATTGGCGATCCGCTATTGTTTAAAAAGACCAGAAATTATAAATACGTTTCCGATCGACTATCTGACCGATCCTTTTTATAAAGATTTATTGCTGACTATTTCAGAGACGCAGCAAACCGGGATCCGGATTGAAGTCAATCAGATTATGTCACACTTTGATGATTCAGAAGATGTCAAAAGAATCGTTGAGTTTATGATGAACGAGGATGAGGTCTCCCGGTCAGATTATCATGATGCTTTGGAAATAATGAATCGTTTCTATAACGAAGCTCAGTTAGACAGGCTTTCTGAACAGATCAAGCGAGAATCGGCCAATGGCAACGACGATGAGGTGGCCAGGCTAACCAATCAACTCATCGAGATTAAGAAAATGATGAAAGAAAACGGGAGGCACTAAGATGAAACTAGAGAAAGCAAAAACCGACGATGTGATCATCGATATTGACGACGACATCATTGCAATTGAGAAAGTTGCAATTGAACTGATGCCAGAAGTGCAGCAATTATTAAAACGTGGAAAATCCAAAGGGAATTTAAACAATCACGATTTTGAAGAAATCTTGGATAAAGCTGATCTTGATCCCGAGGAAATTGATTCGATCTACTTGTACCTGCAAAAAGAAGGGATTGAAATCGCCTTTACCGATCTGGAACTAGAAGCCTTAGAAGCAGCGGAGCTGGAGGAAGAAAACCAGAAAGAACTTGAGCTGGCAGATTCGGTCAGCGTCAATGATCCGGTTCGACTATACTTAAAAGAAATTGGCAAGGTTCCCTTATTGACGGGGGATGAGGAAATGGCACTGGCGCGGCGAATGGAAGCCGGCGATGACTTAGCTAAAAAAGAATTGGCCGAAGCCAACCTGCGTCTGGTGGTCAGTATTGCTAAGCGTTATGTCGGACGGGGGATGTCGTTTCTGGATCTGATCCAGGAAGGGAACCTCGGTTTGATCAAGGCGGTTGAGAAATTCGACTACACCAAAGGTTTTAAATTTAGTACCTATGCAACCTGGTGGATTCGGCAGGCGATTACCCGGGCGATTGCCGATCAGGCCAGAACCATTCGTATTCCGGTACATATGGTCGAGACGATTAATAAACTAATCCGGGTTTCGCGACAATTGTTACAGGAATATGGACGCGAACCGACCCCAGCAGAAATTGGTAAGGAAATGGGCTTTTCCGAAGAAAAGGTGCGGGAGATTCAAAAGATCGCCCAGGATCCGGTTTCCCTGGAAACCCCTATCGGAGAAGAAGAAGATAGCCATTTGGGCGATTTTATTCCAGATGAAGATGCCCCGGCACCGGCCGAAGCAGCCTCCTACGCACTGTTAAAAGAACAACTGATTGAGGTTTTAAACACCCTGACCGAACGAGAAGAAAAGGTATTGCGATTGCGTTTTGGTTTGGATGACGGTCGCGCTCGGACACTCGAGGAAGTGGGTAAAGAGTTTAATGTGACCCGCGAACGGATTAGACAGATTGAAGCTAAGGCTTTACGCAAACTGCGACACCCCAGCCGCAGCAAAAAATTAAAGGATTATTTAACCTAAAATGAAGATCAAACTAAGTCCCCGGCTGGAAGCTATTGCCGGCTGTGTCGACGGAACCAGCTCGATGGCTGATATTGGCACCGATCATGGTTATTTACCGGTCTACCTGGTAGAAAATGCGATGACTGCCAGCGCAATTGCTAGCGATACCAATCAGCAGCCCCTTAAAAAAGCAGAAAAAATTATTAGCGAACTGCAACTTGAAAAACAGATTGAGACCCGACTTGGTTCGGGTCTTTCTGTGCTTAAACCTGGCGAGGTTGAGACTGTCGTGATGGCGGGGATGGGCGGACTACTGATCCGCGACCTGCTAGAAGCGCAGTCAGATGTGGCCATGGAGACCCAAAAACTGGTACTCCAACCGATGAATAACCAGGCAGTGTTGCGAAAATACCTGGAAGCTGCCGGATTTCGGATTATCAGAGAAGAGCTGGCTCAGGAAGAGAATCGGGTTTATCAGGTGATCGTAGCAAAACCGGGAAAGATGGTTTTTACCAATGACCTGGAGTATCAATTGGGTTTTGAATTTTACACCCAGAAGCATCCGCTACTGACTGCGCTAATTGATCGGAAAATTTTTCTGGAGCAGCAGATTGTTTTAAGTACCCGGGGAAAAACTACTGCAGTTGCGGCAAAGCAATGGCAGGAAAGTAGTTTGTTTATCGAAAAACTGAATGAGGTGAAAAAATGGCTGTCAAACTAAATAAAATCATTCAAACAATTGAAGCGTTGGCGCCCGAAAAACTGGCCGAAGACTGGGATAACGTCGGTCTCCAAGTAGGGTCGCGACAGCAGCGCATCAATCGGATACTGCTGACTTTAGATATCACTGTCGATGTGGTCGATGAAGCGGTTAAGAAAAAAGTGGATCTGATCATTGCCCATCATCCCTTTATTTTTAACGGCTTAAAAACGCTGTCAACAGACTTTGAAAAGGGTCAGATCATTGAACAGCTGATCAAAAATGAAGTTGCCGTTTATGTGGCTCACACTAATTTGGATAAGGCCGCAAAAGGCCTTAATCATTACCTGGCTGAGATGATCGGCCTGGAAAGCATCAAAACCCTGGAGCATTCCAATCCGGCTGCTTATTATAAACTGGTCGTTTTTACACCAGTTGAAGCCAGCCAAAAAATTATTGAGGTGTTGGGGAAAAACGGAGCCGGCGCAATTGGCGACTATGATTATTGTACCTATCGTTCGACCGGTATTGGTACCTTCCGTCCACTACAAGGAGCCAACCCTTTTGTAGGTCAAATTAATAAACTGACCTGTGTTTCGGAAGACCGGATTGAAGCCATTGTGGCAGCACCGGATTTAAAAAATCTGATTGCTGCCTTAAAAAGAAATCATCCCTATGAAGAAATGGCCTATGACGTGATCGCCCTCGAAAACGGGGACCTGATCAATGAAAATGGACTGGGTAAAATCGGTGTATTGAGCCAGCCCTTGGAAGCTTCAGGATTTATTACCCATATCAAAACGCGGCTGGGATTGACAGCATTAAGAGGAGCCGGCGAGCTGCCCGATATCGTCCGGCGGGTGGCCATCTGTTCTGGCGCCGGAGCCGACATGATCGGTCTGGCCAAGGCCAAAAGAGCCGATGTGTTAATCACTGGCGACCTCAAACACCACGACGGCCAACGCGCCCTGGAAAACAATATCTGGGTTCTCGATGCCGGTCACTACGGCACCGAAAAATGGGTAACCAACTGCTTTAAACAAATGCTCGAAGCCGGTCTCGGAGACACTTGCCCGGAAATGATCGTGGCTGAAGCTTCCCGAGATTTTATTGTGACTTATTAGAGGTTCATTTGCAGAAAATGCTTTAGATAAATGGAGTCACCAGTACCGACAAATGTTAGATCATGTTGTTTGCATCGGGGCGAACAGGCTGCTGCCTGTCCGATCCCGCAGCAAACAACAGATTAACAGGGGTCTGACCCCTTGGTCATTGGTCGGTACGGAAGTTTAACGACAATCTGAATTGGTTGTCTTTTGATGATGATTGGTGAAAAAATACTTGAAGTTTGAGTAAAGACAGGGTATACTATAGTGATTTAGTAAATCAGATAGTCGCACCCGGAGTAATCCGGTTGAGGAAAGTCCGAGCTCCGCAGAGCATGGTGCCGGGTAACACCCGGTGGAGGCGACTCTAAGGCCAGTGCAACAGAAAGTATACCGCCAGCAATGGTAAGGATGAAAGGGTGAGGTAAGAGCTCACCAGCGGTGTGGTAACACATCGGCTATGTAAACCCCACCTGGAGCAAGACCAAGAACGGACCGAGAAAGACGGCTGCTCGTCGTTGTCCTATGGTAGGTCGCTAGAATTTATTGGTAACAATAAATCGAGATAGATGACTATTTAAACAGAACTCGGCTTATAGATTTAGTAAATCACAAATGTCAATTAGGACGATTGCAGAACACTGCAATCGTCTTTTGCGTTTTTTGACAGGGGGTTGTATAATAAGGGGAGATTGATTTGAGTGGGAGAAGACCATGAAGAAAAAAGAAGCCATCGAAAAAATGATCCAGAATAGTTTGAAGATGAATAAACCGGTGATTGGGGTGGCCGTGGGATCGGGGCTTTTTGCCAAGCAGGCAATTAAGGGCGGGGCTGATTTACTACTGGCGCTTAGTGCCGGTCGGTTTCGCTCGGCGGGGATTGCTTCGATTGGCTGTATGATGCCATTTTCTAATAGTAATGAGCTGGTCTTTGATTTTTCCAGCCGTGAAATATTGCCGAAACTTAAAGATCGGGCGGTGATCTGTGGGATTAACGCCACTGATCCCAATTATTCCCATCAGGAACTGATTCAAAAAGTCAGGCACCTGGGCTTTAGTGGGGTCAATAATTTTCCGACGATTGGTCTGATTGATGGACAATTTCGGGAATGGCTCGAGGAAAAAGGACTGGGCTACGACCAGGAAATCGAATTTATGAAAAAGGCAGTCGAGGCCAACCTCTTTACCATTGCTTTTGTTTTTGATGAACAACAGGCTTGCGCAATGACCGAGGTGGGCGTGGATGTAATCTGCGCCCATTTTGGCTGGACCCGCGGTGGCGAAAAATCGGGCAAGGTTTTTTCGACGATAAACGAATGTCTGGAAATGACCGAAGCGATCTTTGATGCAGTCGATGCGATCAACCCTCGAACCTATAAGATGATTTACGGCGGCCCGATTAATTCCCCTGAGGATGCCTATTATTTCTATAAGAATTCCCAGACTATCGGTTATATTGGCGGCTCCAGCTTTGAACGGATACCCACCGAGCTGGCGATATCAGAGACCACCGATAAATTTAAAAATTATTATAAATTAAAGCAGGAAAACAAACATCTCAAGAAAGAGTTGCTAAAGAAGCGGGGCTTTGACGAAATTGTCGGTCAAAGTGTGATTATGCAGGATATGTATGAACTGATCAATAAAGTCGCTGACAAGGATGTCAATGTTTTGATTCAGGGCGAAAGTGGTACGGGAAAAGAGCTGGTAGCTAAAGCCCTGCATTTTAATAGTAAACGTTGTCTGAGCCCGCTGATTAAGGTGAACTGCGCGGCTTTGCCGCCCAACTTACTAGAAAGCGAGTTGTTTGGTCATGAAAAAGGCGCCTTTACCGGAGCCGACAAGCGGCGCCTGGGGAAGTTTGAGTTGGCTAATCATGGCACCCTGTTTCTCGATGAGATCGGTGAGATGGATGTCGACCTCCAGGCCAAGGTATTGCGGATTATTCAGCAGCAGGAATTTGAACGGGTAGGCGGCGAAAAAACCATTTTTGTCGATGTGCGGATTGTCTGTGCGACTAATGTTGATATCAAACAGGCAGTGGCAGATAATCGTTTCCGGGAAGACCTTTACTATCGGCTTAATGTGGTCGAAATAAATACCCCACCGCTGCGGCGTCATACTGAGGATATTCCGCTGCTTTGTAATCGCTTTTTAGAGGAGTTTAGAATAAAGTATCAGTTAGAAGAAAAACGGCTGGCACCTGATGCGATGGCTTATTTGATGGAATGCCAATGGCCCGGGAATGTTCGCGAAATGAAGCATGTCTTGGAAAGAGCGGTGATCCTCAGTGAAGGTAAATATATTCGTCGTGATGACATGGTAGTCGAAGAATTGCACAAACCAAAGTCAAAACCGAAACGCCAAGAACAGGATCAGGATCAGATCAGTTCTGATTTGTTGACCACCAGTAAAGACCACCTTGAAAGCACTTATATTCTAGGCATCCTCAAGGCCTGTCGGTGGAATCGCACCGAAGCAGCCAACCGGATCGGGATATCAAGGCGTACCCTTTATAATAAAATAATAAAGTTTAATTTATCGATGGAAGAGTAGAGATTTAGTAGAGATCGATGGGGTTATCATTGGGCAATATTTACTCACAATGGGAAGATATTGCCCAATATACATTTACCTGAGAAAAACCTTTCCCACGTCTGGATTTGGAATGGCGCTAACAAAGGGTTTGAAAAATTTAATACTTGGCATAAACCTTGCTTATTAATGCAGGTAGTGAGAAAAGCTATAAATAAATTCAAGGGGGCATGGAATGAAAAACGTGTTAATAGTAGGAACCTTTGATACAAAGGGTCATGAATTCCAGTTTATTAAAGAATTGATTGAAAAGCGGGGTCTAAGCACCACCACAGTCAACTGTGGGGTTATTGGTGAGCCTTTGTTTGTACCAGACATTTCAAGTGAACTCGTGGCTACGGCTGGAGGTTCATCGTTAGCCGAGCTAAAAGAAAAACATGATCGCGGTCTGGGCATCGATGTGATGATGGCTGGGGCGGCTAAAATAACCAAAGATCTTTACGACCAGGGTAAGGTTGATGGCATGATCAGTCTGGGCGGATCAGCCGGCACCACGATTGGCACCTTTGCGATGAGAAGTCTGCCGGTAGGAATACCAAAGATTATGGTTTCTACCGTGGCATCCGGAGATACCCGTCCCTATGTGGGGGAAAAAGACATCACCATGATGTATTCGGTGGTGGATATTTCTGGAATCAACAGCATTTCTAATCATATTTTGGCCAATGCGGCCAATGCCATTGCTGGTATGGCCAGCTTTGACATCCCTGAACTTAAAGAAGTAAAACCATTGCTGGCAGCGACCATGTTTGGCGTCACTACCCCTTGTGTTACCGCTGCCAGAGAGTATTTAGAAGCGCAGGGCTATGAGGTGCTGGTCTTCCACACGACTGGTGCCGGTGGGATGGCGATGGAAAGTCTGATCGAAGCTGGCTTTATCAAAGGTGTTTTTGATGCCACCACCACTGAATGGTGTGACGAGGTCGCCGGCGGTGTCTTCACAGCTGGACCAACCCGATTAGAAGCCGCTGCCAAAGCAGGAATCCCTCAGGTTGTTTCGGTGGGAGCTTTGGATATGGTAAATTTTGGTGCGATTGAAACCGTTCCGGACAAATATAAAGACCGCAACCTCTACAAGCATAATGCCAGCGTCACCCTGATGCGCACGACCGTTGATGAGTGTTCACAAATGGGCAAAATTATCGCCAGCAAATTAAATATGGCCACCGGTCCGGTTGCCTTATTTCTTCCATTAAAAGGCGTTTCGGCCATTGATGTCGAAGGAGCGCCATTCTACGGCCCGGAAGAAGATGCCGAACTATTTAAACAATTACGGGCAAACATTGAAGAAAAGGTTGAACTGGTCGAAATGGATACCGATATCAATGATGAAGCCTTTGCCCTGGCAATGGCAAAAAAACTGATTGCAATGATCGAAGGATAACGAAGAGCGAAGGAGAAAATAAGATGGCAATAAAACGAGAAGAAGTATTAAGACGCTTAAGAGAACAAGAAACCAAAGGAATTTCAGTAGTTGGTGCCGGAGCTGGCACCGGGATTTCAGCCAAATGCGCCGAAGCCGGCGGCGTCGATCTGATTATTATTTATAACTCTGGTCGATACCGGATGGCCGGTCGGGGTTCGTTAGCTGGGCTGCTATCTTATGGCGATGCCAACGCGATTGTCATGGATATGGCCAGAGAAGTAGTGACGATTGTCAAAGATACGCCAGTTCTGGCAGGTGTCTGCGGAACCGATCCCTTTAGAGATATGGAAATATTTTTAAAACAGGTCAAAGAAGCCGGGTTCTCCGGGGTTCAGAATTTCCCGACGGTCGGTTTAATCGATGGCGTATTTCGGCAAAACCTGGAAGAAACCAATATGGGCTATGATCTGGAAGTAGAAATGATAAAAAAAGCCCATGAGCTAGATCTGGTCACCACACCTTATGTGTTTAACGTCGAAGAGGCTGAAAAGATGGCTAAAGCCGGAGCTGATGTCCTGGTTGCCCACATGGGACTGACAACCAAAGGCAGCATTGGCGCATCGTCGGCTAAAACGCTTGATGATTGCGTCAAGTTGACCCAGGACATCTGCGATGCCGGAAAAGCCATCAATCCTGATGTGATGGTCATTGTCCATGGCGGTCCGGTAGCCGAACCAGAAGATGCCAAATACGTCCTGGATCGGACCAAAGGTGTTTGCGGCTTCTTTGGCGCATCCAGCATTGAACGGCTGCCAACCGAAATCGCCATCACCAAACAGGTTAAAGAGTTCAAAGACATCAAAGTATAAGCGAACATAAAATCAAACAAAAAAGACTTATTTCATCAGAAAGTCATAAACAGGGGAGACAGTTATGAAATTAGCGGATGAAATTGGCATAATCTATTGTGGTCATGAAGAAAATATTGAAATTATGGCAAAAAAAATATTAGCAGGTATTAATAAAACAGGAAATCGGGCTATTTTGACAAATGTGGTAAACTTTGATATGGAAGATATTAAACATTACAATAAAATCGTCTTTGGATGTCCAATTTTGGAAAAGGAAACCCTTGAAGAAAGAGAATTCGAATCCTTTTTTCGGGAATTTTCCAAACACCTTAGAGGAAAAAAAGTGGCACTTTTTGGCTCTAGCGGATGGGGTGGAAGGGAATGGATGTTTGCCTGGGAGGATCGGATAAAGAATTTGGACGCCATATCATTTGACAAAGGCATGTTTATTATGGGAAAACCGGATAATACAGGTAAATATTGGTGTACAGAGTTTGGAAAAGCCTTTGCCGAATTTTAAAACCAAGAATTAAAAAAGCATAAGTGCTTTAGATTTCGTATCGTGCGTTGAATAAAAAGATAATTCTTTTTATTCAACGCTTTTTGTTTTACACTTAACAACTATTTGGTATAATGATACCAAATCAGTTGATGGCAGGAGAATGAATTTTGAACAACAAAAAAATAAGCATCCCAGAAAAGAACACCGTTTTGACCATCGATTGTGGCACCAGAGGACTGCGGGGGATTCTTTTTGACGAGCAGGGCAACGAGTTGGCCAAAAGCGAAGAATTATTCAAAGGATATTATTCTCAGCATTTCCAGTGGAAGGAAGCTTCGCCGGAAATGTTCTGGCAGGCTTTGGTAAAAGTGGTTTATGAGCTTAAAAGCAATGTACCGGCTTTGTTTCAGACAATTAAGGGAATGATGGTATCTTGTCAGCGCGATGTCATCACGGTGGTCGATGAAAAAGGCCAACCACTGCGCAATTTTATCAGTTGGCTGGATCGTCGGGAATTGGCAGAACCGCTGCCCTATCCCTGGCCCTATGCCCTGCTTTTTAAATGCATCGGCTTTAGCGCCTATGCAAAGTCATTCAGTAAAACCGCTCATGTCAATTGGATCAAGGTTGAGGAGCCAGAAATTTGGGCTAAAACCGACAAGGTCGTTTTTCTTTCGACCTATTTTTTGAGTCGCTTAACTGGAAAAATCGCGGATAGCCGTTCCAATACTGCCGGTCATCTGCCCTTTGATACCAAAAAGAAGCAGTGGTGTGGCAAATATAATGTAAAAACTCAGATTCTTCAGGTTGAACCGGAAAAATGCTATCAGCTGACCGACTCCTGCGAAATTATTGGTCAACTAACGATCGCAGCCGCCGAAATCACCGGCTTGCCGGTGGGTTTGCCGATTGTCGCATCCGGTACCGATAAAGGCTGTGAGACGCTTGGCGTCGGGGGATTAACCCCGGATATTGCTAGCATTTCACTAGGAACCCAAGCCACGGTGGAGGTGACTACTAAAAAATACGTTGAGCTGTATCCCTTCTATCCTTCCTTTGCGGCGGTTGAGAATGATGCCTATAATCCTGAGGTCACCATTTATCATGGCTTTTGGATGGTGGATTGGTATAGTCGAGAATTTCTTGATCATTCAGAGCCTGAAGATATCCATAAGATCCTCGAGGGCTTTCTGGAAACCACCGTGGCGGGGGCTGATGGTCTGATTCATCAGCCTTATTGGGGGCGGGAAGCCTTTCGACCAGAAGCCCGAGGTACCTTTATGGGATTTAGCGAGGGACATGATAAACGTCATATTTACCGCGCCATCATTGAAGGTCTGGGATATGCTTTGTTGGAAGGGCTAGAACTGATTGAAAGAAAAACAAAGGTTCCAATCCAGGCGGTAGGGCTGTCCGGCGGCGGTTCCCACAGTGATGGGGTCGCTCAGATTATGGCAGATATCCTAAACCGGCCGGTTTACCGGGTGCAAACCTATGAAACCACGGGTTTAGGCGCCGCCATCGCGACCTTTGTGGGTTTAAACCATTATCCCGATATTCAAACAGCAGCAACGGCGATGATCCGAAAATCGCAGATTTTTGATCCCAATCCAGAAAATGTAATGAAATATTCAGGAATCTATCATAAACTATACAAGCAATTATATCGTCGGGTCAAACCCCTATATCAATCGTATGAATAAAATTAGATCAGATAAGATCAAGACCGACTTGTTAGAAGAAGAGGGCATAAAAGAAAATGAAAAGCAATTATAAAATGGGCATCGACATCGGCTCCACGACTATTAAAGTAGTGGTTATTGACGACAAAAACGAAATCATCTATGAAGAATACCGGCGTCACTTGTCAAACATCAAGGTTACCATCGTCACGCTTTTAAAAGAAACCTATCAAAAATTGGGCGATTTAGAGGCTCGGGTCTGTGTTACCGGATCTGGTGGGCTGATGATTTCTCAGTGGCTGGGGATTCCCTTTGTCCAGGAAGTTGTCGCCAGCACCCTGGCGGTTGATCGGGTTATTCCCAAAACCGAGGTCGCTATTGAATTAGGCGGCGAAGATGCCAAGATTACCTTTTTTGCCGGCACCATCGAACAGCGGATGAACGGTACCTGTGCTGGCGGAACTGGCGCCTTTGTCGATCAGATGGCGACCCTGTTAAAAACCGATGCTGAGGGACTCAACGCATTGTCCAAAACCCACACGATGATCTATCCGATCGCATCACGCTGCGGGGTTTTTTCAAAAACCGATATTCAGCCGCTGATTAATGAAGGAGCTGAAAAAGCCGATATCGCCGCCTCGATTTTCCAGGCGGTGGTCAACCAGACCATCAGTGGATTGGCCTGCGGCCACCCGATCCGCGGAAATGTGGCTTTTTTAGGGGGGCCGTTATATTTCATGTCAGAATTGCGACAGCGGTTTATTGAAACCCTGAAACTGACTGATCAGCAAATTATTTTTCCCGATAAGTCCAATCTCTTTGTCGCCATCGGGGCGGCTTATTCGGCTGAAAAAGAAGCCAAAATGCACTTAAAAGATTTGGTTGCGGCGGTCGAAAATCTCGATTCGGTCTCAGAAAATGAAGTCGGTCGGCTCGCGCCGCTGTTTAAAAACCAGCAAGAGCTTATCAAATTTCGGGAACGTCATGACAAAAATCAGGTTGTCAAAAAAGCCTTGGCAGACCACCGCGGGTGCTGCTTTTTAGGGATTGATGTCGGTTCCACGACCACTAAAGCAGTGGTTATTGATAGTGACGGCGCTTTACTGTACAGTTATTATGGCGGTAATGAGGGCAGTCCGCTGGCGCAGTCGATCAAAATTATCAAAGAAATCTACGGATTATTGCCGACGGATGTCACCATCGGTAAGTCGACAGTGACTGGTTATGGCGAAAGTTTGATCAAAAAAGCGCTAAAAATTGACATCGGCGAAATTGAAACGATTGCCCACTATAAGGGCGCAAAATATTTCTGCCCCGAGGTCGATTTTATCCTTGATATCGGCGGCCAGGATATGAAGTGCATGAAGATTAAAAACGGTACCATCGACAGCATTATTCTTAATGAAGCCTGCTCCTCGGGTTGCGGTTCCTTTCTTGAGACCTTCGCCAAATCACTAGATCTTGATATGCATGCCTTTGTGGAAGCAGCTTTGATGGCCGAAAATCCGGTCGATTTGGGGACTCGCTGCACCGTTTTTATGAATTCCAAGGTCAAGCAATCCCAAAAAGAAGGGGCCGAAGTCGGCGATATTTCGGCCGGACTGTCCTATTCGGTTATTAAGAACGCCCTGCAGAAGGTCATTAAGATCCATAATCCCAAAGAACTGGGTCAACATATCATCGTTCAGGGGGGGACCTTTAACAATCAGGCGGTGCTGAGAACCTTTGAAAAAACCACCGAAAAAGATGTCATCCGCCCCGACATCGCCGGCCTGATGGGAGCTTTTGGGGCCGCCCTGATTGCCCGCGAGCACTATCTCAGCGGGGAACGCAGTGAGCTCCTGGATTTAGCGGCACTGGATGATTTTCAGGTCGAAGTCGGTCATAAACGCTGCGGCGGCTGCAGTAACAATTGTCTGCTGACGATTAATCGCTTTAACGATGGTAGCCGCCACATCACCGGAAACCGCTGTGAGATTGGCGAAGGGAATGTCAAAAAAAATGCCGACCTGCCCAACCTCTATCAATACAAGTATCAGCAGATTTTTAATTACATTTCACTGGCGGAAGCAGAAGCGCCGCGCGGCAGTATCGGGATCCCCCGGGTTTTAAATCTCTATGAAAATTATCCCTTCTGGCATACCTTTTTTACCCACTTGGGCTATCGGGTGGTACTGTCGCCAGAATCTAACCGTAAGATTTATGAAAAGGGGATGGAGAGCATTCCCTCTGAGTCAGTCTGCTATCCGGCTAAACTGGCTCATGGCCATATTCAGGCGCTCTTGGAAGAGGGAGTCAATTTGATTTTTTATCCCTGTATTCCCTATGAGGAACAAGAATATGATGACGTTGATAACTGGTACAATTGTCCGATTGTGATGTCTTATCCAGAAACCATTAAACACAATCAGGATGATGTAAAAAAAGAAGGCGTTAGCTTCCTAAATCCGTTTTTGCCCTTTGATAATGATCAGCGGCTGGAAGAACGGTTAGCCGAAATTTTTGGTGTCTATGGCGTCAATCGGCTAGAAATAAACCAAGCGATGGATGCCGCCATTGCTGAAAAAGAAGCCTTTCGCCGGGCGATTGAGAAAAAAGGTGAAGAAACGATCGCCTATTTAAAAGAGACCGGACAAAAAGGCATCGTTTTGGCCGGCCGTCCCTACCACATTGACCCTGAGGTCAATCATGGCTTAGATCATATTATTACCGGTCTGGACATGGCGGTGCTCACTGAAGACGCCGTGGCCCATCTTTATCACCCGAAAGAAGATGACCAGCGTTTCCGGGTTCTTGATCAGTGGAAATATCACAGTCGCTTATATAAGGCAGCCGAGGTTGTCAACCAGCATGATTTTCTGGAGCTGGTACAGCTGACTTCGTTTGGCTGCGGACTGGATGCGGTGACCTCGGAGCAAACCCAGGAAATCCTCGAAAGCCATGGCAATATTTATACCCTGATTAAAATTGACGAGGTCAATAATCTCGGCGCCATCCGAATCCGGATGCGATCGCTTAAAGCGGCAATGATCGAACGCGAGAAAAACAATATTGTGGTAACACCAACCCCGATGAAACAGCGGGTGGTCTTTACCAAGGCGATGAAAAAGAACCACACCCTGCTGGCTCCACAGATGTCACCAATCCATTTTGATTTTATTGAGGAAGCGATGTCGAGCCAGGGATATAACGTCGTGGTCATGCCCAGTGTCGATAATGCCGCCATTGATGAAGGTTTGACCTACGTTAATAACGATGCCTGTTATCCCACCATTATCACCACCGGTCAGATTATGGCTGCCCTGAAATCAGGAAAATACGATCTTGATAATGTGTCCGTTTTAATGACTCAGACCGGCGGACCCTGTCGTGCCTCCAACTATGTGGCCTTTATCAGAAAAGCCCTGGAATCAGCCGGGATGTCCCAAATACCAGTTATTTCCCTTAGTGCCATTGGTCTGGAAAAGAATCCCGGATTTAAGCTCACCCTGCCGCTGCTGTCCCGGCTGTTAGTGGGGATTGTCTATGGTGATCTACTGCAACGGGTGGTCAGCGGTACAAGACCCTATGAACGACATCCCGGATCGACTGAGGCGTTATACCAACACTGGCGGACAAAGATCAAAGCAAATATGAAAAATGGCAATCTTCGGCATTTCAAAGAAAATGTCTGGGCGATTGTTAATGAATTTGATGCCCTGCCGCGCATCGACAAAAAACTGCCCAAGGTTGCGATCGTCGGAGAAATTCTGGTAAAATACCATCCCACCGCCAATAACAACCTCCAGGCAGTGTTAGAAGCCGAAGGAGCCGAGGTGGTGATGCCGGACATGATGGACTTCTTTCTCTATTGTGCTTATAATCAGGTCTTTAAATACGAGGAACTGTCAGGTAAGCGGAAATCGATGAAGCGTGCTAAACTATTGATTAAATTCTTGGAGTTTTCGCGAAAAAACATGAAAATTGCGCTGGCAGCCAGCACCCACTTTCATGCCCCATCGACGATTGAGAAAAAGGCCCAAAAAGCCCAGGAGCTGATTTCACTTGGCAATCAGGGCGGCGAAGGCTGGTTCTTAACCGCTGAAATGATGGAGTTAATCGATGATGGGGTGGAGAATATTGTCTGTGTTCAGCCCTTTGCCTGTCTGCCTAACCATGTCATGGGAAAAGGGATGATCAAACCGATCCGCCAAAAATACCCGTTATCCAACATTGCTCCGATCGACTATGACCCGGGAGCCAGCGAAGTCAATCAGCTAAATCGCATCAAACTGATGATGGAAACCGCCAAACGAAATTTGGAAGGCAAAAATTAGAGAAAAATAAGTAAATTAAATATGTAAAAATCAAAAAAAGACTGACCGCTAGGGGTCAGTCTTTTTGGTTTAAATAAAAAAAGAACCGCTTCAGCAGAAACAGCTCGTTTTTCTAAATGAAAAAGGGGAGTAATTCATTTAGAGTTAAAGGATTATATGTGATAAATTCATTATAGGGCGATTAAACACAGAATACAATCATTATTTTTCTTATAACGTTTTCAGAAATTTGTAATAGTTTACAATTTAATCAAGAATTTACATAAGAGAATTCCAAAATATGGTATAATCTCGTTAAACAAAAAATACAAGGAGTCAAGATGAAAAAAATACTGATAGTTGAAGATGAAACAAATATATATGAGCTGATCAAATTCAACCTTCAAACACATGGGTTTGAGGTGGACGGAGTCCAGGACGGTGCAATGGCGATAGATAAAATACTTAGTGTTTTGCCGGATTTGATTATTCTAGATCTGATGCTGCCAGGTAAAGACGGTATTAGCATTTGCCGCGAGATCCGAGCCAATAGCATCATCTCTTATATTCCGATCATTATGTTAACCGCCAAAAGCGAAGAATTTGACAAGGTCTTAGGACTTGAAATCGGTGCGGATGACTACATCACAAAGCCCTTTGGAGTCAAAGAACTTTGTGCCCGGGTAAAAGCGGTTTTAAGACGGACTGAGATTCTTTTATCAAAAGAGGACGAAGCTATTTTGATTGGCGATTTACATATTGAGCCGAAGGCCTTTGAGGTTTATCAAAACGGTGAAAAACTGGCACTTACCTTAAAAGAGTATGAATTACTTGTCTTTTTAGCTAAGCATCGCGGACAAGTATTAACCCGCGACCAGTTGTTAGACCAAATCTGGGGGTTTGACTATTATGGTGAAACCCGAACCGTGGATGTGCATATTCGCTATTTAAGAAAAAAAATAGAAGAACAGTCCGAAGATGGCAAAAAATACATCGAAACCGTTCGCGGCGTTGGGTATCGTTTTATTGAGAAATAGGAGAGTGCTATGAAGAAACGATTGTCCATTTCACTGACAATCATTATCGTTGTCAGTATTGCAATCTGTGGTTTGTTTACCACCATCAGCTATCGTCAGAGTTATTATGCCGATACCGAGAACAACATAAAAAAAAGCAGTAACTACATTATGGATTATATGCTCCCAGCGTTTCTTGAAACTGGGGAAATTGACAACCTGGATAATTTTTCCCAAAGCACGAATGTGCGGATGACAATCATCAATCCCCAGGGAGAGGTTACCTACGAATCCTTGCAGGGGCTGGAAAGTTTGGATAACCATAAGAATCGTCCTGAAATTAAGGGTGCTTTGGAGGGCGCTGTTACGACAGAGGTGCGTTATTCAAAAACCTTCAAGGATGAA
>JAHIQT010000187.1 GCA_018903255.1 Bacillota bacterium
ATACCCATGCTAAGATCATATAAAAAGCGCTAAAATGATTATTTAGCATTTGTAAAGGTTTGCTTTTTGCTGTTGATCTCATTATTATATAATAAAATTAAATATATTCCTATTTTTTTATATCAAAAATCGTTATTTTTATTTTTTATTGTCATAAGCAACAATAGTCGCCTCGCGTAAGGCGGTAGAGCAAAGTCCTCAACCACCATCCCTTGGCGAAGCGACTGTTTTCTTATTCATCGATATCGACTCGTGTCAAGCTGAGCTCCCCATGTCCGTTACGATTAAATCTATCTATCGAATTTTAGTCAATGATTTCCAGAATTTCTGCCATTTTTCTTCTTGTTTTAGGTCGATGGTCTCTATTTTTGTAACCAAAGGCGATCATGCAGGATAGTCCAAAGTGTAGGGGGTCAAGTATGCCTTCTTTAATTAAAACCGCTTCGACCTTTTCGGTATTAAACCCTTCCATCGGAGTGGAATCGACTCCTAGCATCGCCGCCGCAGTTAGCATATTTGCCAGCGGAATATAGGTTTGTTTACAGACCCAGTCAAAAAAAGCCCGATCATTTCCAACGATTTTCAGATCGTCCTCCTGAAAGCTCTTTAGCTTATTTTTACGCGCCTGTCTCAAATCCTCGGTAAAATGCTGGATATCGTTCATGATATATTCGACATAGCCGGAATCAGGATGGAGATCAATCGGTTTTTTTGCCAGAATCAACACAAAATGACTGGCACCCTCTAAACTAACCTCTGCTCCCCAGGCAAAGGGCTTTATTTTTTCGCGCAGCTCCCGATTATTCAGCAACACAAATTTCCAGGGTTCCAACCCCATCGAGCTAGGAGACAATCGAGCCGCCTCCATAATCACCGCAAAATCTTCATCGCTGACCTTTTTGTCTGCATCATACCCCTTGCAGGTATAGCGGTTATTAAATATATTCCGAATCAGCTCTCTCGTTTCTTCTTTATTCATCTCAACTAACCTCCAATTTGCTTTTAATATTCTATTTATATTCCCTTTTAAACGCCACTTTACCAAACATTGCTTATTTTTTCTTGTACCTGCCTAGTTTCTAGTCACTGTTTATTTTTGCGATATTCGGGTAAATTAATTAAACCATCTTAATCTATCTGATTAAACGTGAAAGAAGGGGATCTGTATGAATGTAATTGAAATCAATCAGCTGACAAAATATTATGGAAAGCATCGAGGCATCGAAAATGTATCCTTTTCTGTGGACAGAGGTGAAATTTTTGGTTTTATCGGCCCTAACGGAGCCGGTAAATCCACTACCATTCGAGCCCTGCTGTCGCTGATTCATCCCACCAGCGGGTCGGCCACAATTTTTGGCAAAGACTGCATTAAATACGGCAGCGAAATCCGCCGAGACATCGGCTACCTGCCTTCGGAGGTGTTTTATTATGAGCACATGAAGGTTCGTGAAGTGCTCAACTATTCGGCCAGCTTTTATGATAATGTCGACTACCGCCGGATCGAAAGTCTCTCCGAGGTGATGGATCTTGATTTAAACAAGCGTATTGACGACCTGTCTTATGGGAACAAAAAGAAGGTTGGCATTGTTCAGGGACTACTCCATGAGCCCCGGTTAATTATTCTCGATGAACCCACCGGAGGACTGGATCCACTGATGCAACAGAAATTTTTTGACCTGATTCGGGCGGAAAACCAGAACGGTGCCACGGTTTTATTCTCCTCTCATATTCTTTCTGAGGTTCAAAAGCTGTGCGGACGAGTTGCCATCATCAAGGATGGCACGATTGTCCGTGTTGAGAATATCCGTGACATGCAAAAACATAATTATAAAAAATTTACCCTCGATTATAAAGGGATTATTGATGTCCACCACTTTAACCTCGAAGGAATTACCAACCTAACCGTTAATGAAAACACCCTCCATTTTTTATTTAAAGGCGATATTAATCGGATAGTTGAGCGGCTTCAGGGCCAAAATCTTTTTAATCTGCTGGTTGAGGAACCGACGCTTGAGGAAATTTTTATGCATTATTACCAGAAGGAGGATCAACCATGAACATCTTAAAGCAGGAGTTACGGATGGGTCGAAAAGCTTTGGTGGCCTGGTGTATCTCTCTGATTGCGGTTTTAAGCCTTTTCATGCTGCTTTACCCGTCGATTTCCGACCAGTTGGAAGAATTTCAGCAGGTTTTTCAGAGTTTCCCGATTGAATTTCAACAAGCGGCTGGGGTTGCCGACCTTGATCTTTCGAGCATTCTGAGTTTTTATCAATTTGCCCTGACCTATGTTTTGCTAGCCGGTGCTATCCAGGCCATGAACATGGGCGTTTCGGTTATTTCTGCCGAAGTCCGCGAAAAAACCGGCGACTTTTTGTTTGTTAAACCGGTCAGCCGAAACCGGGTGATTTCGATGAAAATCCTGGCGGTTCTGGTTCAGATTCTGATTACCAATGCCGTCGTTTTTACGACCGCTCTGATTCTGGTTACCCTACTCAGCACCGATTCCTATGATTTTAAGCTGTTTACCCTAGTGACCATGAGTTTGCTTTTTCTTCAGGTTTTCTTTGCCAGCCTGGGGTTCTTTGTGTCCGTTTTCTTAAGACGAATCCGAACCGTTTTACCCATTAGTATGGGAGTGGTCATTATTTTTTATATTATCCACCTGCTCAATGAAACATTAAAAGATGCAAAGCTGGGACTGGTATCCCCCTTTGACTATTTCAATCTCTCTGAAATAACCAAAAACATGAACTATGATTCACTGAATTTACTGTTATGGTTTGTTTTGGTGGGACTGTTTATCTTCTTAACCTACACGCTTTTTGCCAGAAAAGATTTGCCATCGATCTAGCCGAAAAGGAGGCGTAACCGATGAATGTGTTTAAAAAAGAAATGAAAGCCAATCTTAAGTCGCTGATCATCTGGTGCTGTGCTCAGGTTTTTATTATCTTTGCCGGAATGATGAAATACCAGGGCTTTGCCGACTCCGAGGTGGACATCAATGCCTTGTTTGATGCCTTCCCTAAGGAAATCATGGTGGTTTTTGGGATCGGTTCGGTGGATATCAGTAGGGTGGCCGGATACTATTCGGTCTTCTTTCTCTACTTTATGCTACTGGCTGCGGTTCATGCGGTCATGTTTGGGGCAGTCGTGGTATCTAAGGAAGAGCGCGACCACTGTGCTGATTTTGTTTATACCAAACCAATTCGCCGATTTCAGGTGATCAGCCCTAAACTGCTAGCCGGCGTTGTCAATATTTTACTCTTTAACATGGTGACCTTTGCCGCCTCGGTTTTTTTTATTGCCCAGCACAACAAGGGGGATGGCTTAATTGACAAGGTTTCGCTGACAATGCTGGCGCTTTTTATTCTCCAGCTATTCTTTCTGGCTTTGGGTGCGATGTTTGGCGCCATCTTAAAAAACACCAAAAGAGCCACCGCCGTCGCCTCCGGACTGGTAATGGGTTTTTTCATCTTATCTGTCGTGGTAGATTTATACGATAAACTGGCCTTTCTTGCGATCTTGACCCCTTTTAAATATTTTGAAGGATCGACCATGATGATCAATGATCAGCTTTCCTTTAACTCTGCTGCAATTCTGCTGTCCGTCACCCTGGTCTTTTTCGGATTGACCTTTGTGGCCTTTAACCGGCGGGACTTGAGTACCTAGGCTGTTTGTGATTACCTCAAATTCTTAAATAAACATTTTACTTCCGGCAGATCCCCAAAAGATGGTGTGGATCTGCCGGTTTTATGCTAAAATGATTAAAAGAATTCGAGGTAAGAAAAAGCAAAAAAATAGTGATCGAACTTCCCCCACCGCCTAAAATTGACAAGGAGCTTTAGATGACCGAGAAAACCAAAAAAGAACTGAACCGTTTGTACATGAGCGAACTGGTCACTGCCCTGGTCTGTGGCATGCTGATGTATTTGCTCACCGACTCCACCGGTCAACCCCTTGATCTGCGCCTGCTGATCCCCGGCGGGGTGCTAATTTTTATCATCCTTCAAAGCGCCGGCTATTGGTATTATCGGCATCAGCTGCTGGACAACCCCCGTACTCCAATGGACTGGGTGATGCCGGTTTTTTCGGTACTGAAAAAGTTGGATCTGGCTTTATTTGCCCTCTATCCGCTATACTTACTCTATCTGGTGCTTTTAAAACCCGAGGCCTTTTTTATGACCATGAACATTTTCGGCCTAATCCTTTATGCTTTTTCGATTATTGAATACTACAACTACTATTATTTTAGTGTCCAAATCGGAACAATCAAAAAGAAAATTCCCGCTGAACTCAATCTGGAACTTTCTCAATATGAAAAGACAAAATTAATTTAACGAAGGGTAATGGTTCCCCCTTGGGCTGAACCATGGTTTATACAAAATGACTTATTCTGTTTCTCTTTTACACACCATTAATCCGCTTTTTTTTGCACTCCTGGCAGTTGCCGGCCTGCTGCTTTGGAAAGCCATTTATACCTTTAAAACCTACCCCGAGCTGCGCGGCAATGCCATCAAGGAAATGATCATTGGTGGTCTGGTTCTGACATTAATTCTTGGAATTTTTGTCGTGGTTCCGTTGGTTGCCGGCATTACTGTTAAAACGTCTGAGTTGTCCCTGCGCCTTCCCACCGGCTTCACCTTTGAGACCTATCCGGAGGCGGATATTCTTTCGGCCAAGCTAGTCAACCTGGATCAGACCGAGTACACGATTGCCAGAAAGGTGGTCGGTACTGAAACCAGAGATTATCGGGAAGGCATCTTCCTGCTCCAAAACGGTACCGAAGCTGCGGTCTTTGTCAATGGTAGTACCGCCATCCTGGTAGAAACGCCCAACCGAATCCTGCTGTTAGGACCAACTCGTTTTGATAAATTTCTCAAAAGTTTTGAAGAAAAATTGATTCCTGTTCAGCCCTGAAACTGGTAATTTTCAATCCTTACCAATAACCAAAAAAGCGCGCCTCTTCTGCAGATGGCACGCTTTTTTCTTGACTATTTTGTTTGACTATTTTGCTTCTTCGACTATGTTAGCAACCCGACCGACCTGACCATCGGTGAGCATCACCTTGATGCCGTGGGGATGATTGGGGCTTTTAGTCAGCAGTTTGCCGACCCGACCCTGGGTTAGCTTACCGCTACGCTGGTCAGCCTTTAGCACAATCTCAACTAAGGCACCAATCTTAACATCGCTTCTTTTCTGTCCGTTCATGCCGATTCCTTTCGGGCTTCTTCCAGGGCAATAACCAACTGATCCATACAGGATGTGGGTTTTTTTCCACAGGTCTGTCCTTTAAACATCGCCATGATTTCAGGGGCCAATTTTCCATCAAGCAACTTGACCAAGGCTTTTAAATTGCCGTCACAGCCACCTTCAAAGAGCAGTTCACTGACTACATCACCGCTTAGCTTAAATTGAATGTTACGAACACATACGCCCTGTGGTTTATAATTTAATGTCATTTTTTCCTCTTTCTATTTTAGTACATTTTCCAATCTGTTTTTCATTTGTTTGGCATAATCCTCAATCGGATGGACATACTCTTCATCCATAAAACGGGAATGGATGATAAAATCCGCTGTTGCCAGATTATTGGCAACTGGAATATCGTAGACCGTGGCAATCCTGAGCAAGGCCTTAATATCCGGGTCGTGGGGCTGGGCTTCCATCGGATCCCAGATAAAGATTAACATATTAATTTTTCCATCAACAATCCGAGCCCCAATCTGCTGATCACCGCCTAACGGGCCACTCTGAAAAATCTGTACCGGTAGTCCGGTTCGTTCCTGAATCAGGCGTCCGGTGGTACCAGTTCCACATAGAAAATGGCTCTTCAATATTTCTTTGTTCCGGACTGCCCAATCGAGCAACTCTGCTTTTTTTCCATCATGGGCGATTAAGGCAATTTTCTTGGTTTTTTCAATTGTAACATCGATATATTCTGTTTCCATTGCTTACCTCATTCATTTTTTTGCTCTTTTTCTTATAATTCACAAGAAACGCTTATTTTTCGACTTCAAAATCCAGCAGTTTGACATCTTTTGATAAAAACCCCGGCTTCACTTTCTCTTCCTTAACATAGTCGGTGCTTAAATATTTCTTATTGTCATCGGCAAAGACGGTAACGACGACCGCACTGGGGTCTTCTAATCGATCCTGGGCTCGGATCGCGGCGATAAAGTTGGCGCCGGAGGAAATCCCCACGCCCAGCCCCAATTCCTTGGAAAGCTTCTGCGCCATGATAATCGCGTCCCCATCATCAACTGTAATAATATCGTCCAATTCATCCAATTTTACCAGATCTGGAACAAATTCATCTGATATTCCCTGAATCCGATGTTCGCCAACCTTATATCCGGTTGACAAGGTTGGCGAACTGGTTGGTTCCATCGGATAAGCCTTAAATGCCGGATTTTTCTCTTTGAAGTATCGCCCTATTCCCATCACCGTGCCTCCAGTTCCGACCCCAGCGACTAATGCCTGCGGTGTTACCCCAAAAGCCGCCAATTGGCGATCAATTTCCGGAGCGGTGCGTTGATACTGAGCCTGGGTATTTTCTTCATTAGAAAATTGGCAGGGCAAAAAGGCATTAACTTTGGCTGCCAGCATGCCACATTGGGCAATACTCCCTAGAAAACCACCCTCTTCTTTCGAAACTAACCGCACTTCGCCACCATAACTCCGGATCAGATTTTTTCGTTCGTCACTCATCCAGTCGGGCATGTAAATCACCACCGGATGTCCCAAACAAGTGCCAACCGCGGTAAATGCGATTCCGGTGTTGCCGCTGGTAGCCTCGACAATGGTTTCCCCGCCATCAATCTCGCCATTTTCATAGGCTTTTTTGAGAATATGCAAGGCGACCCGATCTTTAATGCTGCCAGTGAGATTATAGTGCTCTGCTTTGGCGTAAACACTGCGGGGTTGACCCTTGTATAAAAAATTAATTTTTAGTAAGGGTGTCTGACCGATGAGCTTCTCTAATGCAATAAATTTTTCTTCATTATCCATTGTGCCTACCCTTCAACGTATTTTATCAGCCATCTATCTTAAATATATTTTCCTATCTACTTGTTTTTTATTCTGGCATTGATATAATCATACTAAAATAAAGCAAATAAATCAATCTTTATCAGGAGGTTAATGCATGATCGTCGGTTTAACCAAGAATCAGCAGATTCCCACAAAAGAAATGAATCGCAATAGCGGTCGGGCTGTTCGTGAAAAAATCCCTTTTTCAGCACAAGCTATTTTTCATCCAGTAGATCGTGACGCCGTTGCTATCATTGAGAGTCAGAACTATTTTCGCATTCCCGAACTCATCCCGATGCGCCACAAAAAAATGATTGGATCACCCTTTGCCTTTTTCCGGGGAACGGCTCTCTTAATGGCTCATGATTTATCCGCTCAAGCCCAGTCCGGCATTCATGTGACAATCTGTGGTGATGCCCACGTTGGTAATTTCGGATTCTATGCCTCACCAGAACGGCGCCTGATTTTTGATCTCAATGACTTTGATGAAGCTGCCCCTGGCCCCTGGGAATGGGATTTAAAGCGTCTGATCACCAGCATTATGCTCTGTGCCGATGAACTCGGCTTTGAAGCTAAAAAGACTCAGGAAGCAGTGCTTCAAACGGCAGCATTCTACCGCAAAGGTCTTGACTTGATGTCGGACATGACATCACTTGAACGCTATTTTATTCTTGGTGATGAAGAACTTTTTCTCGAGCGTTTTTCTGATTCCTCCCGGGAAGAATTTGAAAAAATTATAAAAATAGCCAAAACCAGAACTTCCAGTCAACTGGTCTCAAAAATGACCAGAACCGATTCCTTTGGACGCCGCGTCTTTATTGAGAATCCACCGATTATGACCCGTATCGATTCCAAACGCATTGACGAAGTGGCATTATATTTCAAGCAGTATTTAAACACCGTTCGTCCTGACATAGAAATGCTCTTGTCTCAACATGTTTTAACCGACATTGTCCAACGAATAGTGGGGGTCGGCAGTATCGGCACCCGCTGTTACCTGCTTGCTCTGACCTGCGAAGACGAAAGCCATCTTATTTTACAGATCAAACAGGCGAATGAATCGGCTATTGTTCAGCACAACCAAAATAACTTCACCACGCCAGATACCATGGCTCATAATTTAGGCAATGGCTATCGAGTGGTTCGCCATCAGCAGATTCTCCAGGCTGTCGCGGATCCTTTTCTCGGGTATTTTTCTGCCGCAACGGGGATGGATTTTTACGTTCGTCAGTTTCGTGATATGAAAGGCACCGTTGATCTGTCTGAACTCGATTTTGAAACCTTTAAGCAATATGTCATTAATTGTGGCGTAGCTCTGGCGCGTGCGCACGTACAAAGCCCTTATGCCAACTGGATTATTGGCTATTTAGGCTCTGACGATGGTTTTGATCAGGCTATTTTTGACTGGTGTTTAGGCTATTCCGAACAAGTTTATCGGGATTATGAAAGCTATCAGAACAGTATGCGCAACAGTTAAAAACGATCGTCGCTCCTTGAAAATGTCCGTAGTAGGACATTTTTTCTTGCTTTTTATTTTTTCTTGCTTTTTATCTCAATATCCGTTATAGTGTTAAGTAGCGAGACTAATGTCTTTGCCATTCTTCGTGTGTTCGTGACCTTCCACACGTAAAACAAAACTAAAGGAGTTTTTTTTATGCGAAAAATTAGTGTTCTTTTTGTTACCCAGGCGGCTGTCATTGCCGCGATGTACGTGGTGCTGACCTTTGTCTCAAGCTCCATGGGTTTAGCCAGTGGTGAAATTCAGATTCGTCTATCTGAGATGCTCTGTATCCTACCGGCCTTTACACCAGCTGCCATCCCAGGTCTTTTTCTTGGCTGTTTACTGAGCAATCTTTTAACCGGCTGCACTGTCATTGATATTGTCTTTGGTAGCCTGGCCACCCTGATTGCGGCGGTTCTCAGTTATCAGCTGAGAAATCATAAATACCCGCTGCTAATCACCATCCCACCTGTTGTTGTCAACATGCTCGTCGTACCATTTATTCTCAAATACAGTTACGGCGTCCCTTTACCAATCCCCGTGATGATGGCCACTGTCGGGATTGGTCAAGTCATTTCCTGTATGGTCTTGGGGTCAGTACTTTACTTTGCGCTGGATAAACGTCGGGTTATTTTTTATCAGAGTTAAATACGACTATAAAAAAAGAGATAGCCAACAAACATTGTTGGCTATCTCTTTTTCGCTAGTAACTTGACTGTTGTTGTAATCGCTCATGTGGCACTTCGGCGGAGCTCGCGCCGCGCCTCAGTCGCGTCAGTCGCCAGATGGCGCCTTCCTAAAAAATACAAAAAGAGCGGTGAAAGAACAAATAAATTTGCTCCTTCACCGCTCTTTTTATATTTTTTGCCGCATGGCTTCTTTTATCGGATCGTAGTTTCCTCGGGTTTGTTTAATCCTTAGTTGGATCAAACCCTCGTCAACTGCATTCTTTTTTGCACCTTTGCTTCGCTCTGCTCAGCTGCATACCAAATTTTTGCAAAATTTGG
>JAHIQT010000188.1 GCA_018903255.1 Bacillota bacterium
AAGCTTTTAAAAATGCAATTTTTGTCTGTTCAGATGGGTTGTTTTGGTTTATCATAGTGGTATGCACCTTTCCTGTCTGATTTTTGTTTGGTTTGCATCTACATTATATCAGACGTTGGGTGCATTTTTCTGTCAACTTCTGTTTTTTAGAAGCTACAGAGTGTGTTGTTGTAAAGTCTCAGCCGAATTTTAGAGCTGGGAAAGTTGAGACAATTATTATAATACAATTACTATAATACAATTATTTAACTTCGTTCTTTATCTTTTCTTCAATATCACGATCAGCAACAATTGCGATTATTTTTTCGCCGGTTTTGGTGCTAACATCGGAATAGGTGCTGATAATTTCAACATCGATCACCGATTTTATCGTTTCAATCAGTAATTCCTGGGCATTTTCAAACAAGGCCGTTCGGACTTTTTTTATCAGTTCAACGCCCTCTTTGTTTTGAGCCAGGCTTTTTTCTGAGGTGCTTAAAAAACCAGTCAGTCTGACAATAATCAAATCCTGAAAAATAATGGTTCTGATTTTGTCTGGTCCTCTTCCCATTTGTTCAATTTCAAACTTACTAATTGCCTCGCTTATTTTCGCTTCAATTTGTCCTTTTGTCACTGATATTCCTCCAACCGGGATTCAGATAAACCGCCAATCTCATTGACAACTCATTTGTTTTCATAAGTATATCATATCTAATATGAAATTTTCAATTATTATTAGACAACTTAAGACTTCTTAATTTAGATGGTTCCTGATCCTACTTTTTGTCGTAGGTTTTGATTATCTGTTCGGCCACCTTGCGGGGCGATGTTCGCATATCCATGGCCTTCTTTTGAATGTAGCGGTGGGCCTGATCTTCGGTCATATTTAAATGCCCCATCAGAAAGAGTTTTCCCCGATAGACAATCCCAAGATCGTCAATTTTTGCTTTCAAGGCCTGGTTCTGACTTTGCAGCCTTTGGATTTTTTCCCGGGACTGACAGACAAAGCGGACATTTTGAACCAGCAATTGCCGGTTCAGCGGTTTCGGGACTACAAAAGCTGCTGTATCGATCAGTTTTTCTTCAACATGATCGACTAGTTCGCTTTTGACGATCAGGATCACCCCAACCATAAATTTTTCTAGAATATCAACGGCAAAATCGACACCGAATTCATCGCCTAAAGGGGTGTTCACGATCACCAGGTCATATTCAATTTCCTGAAGTCTCCGCCGGCCTTCGGCTGCTGAATTGGCCGAGTCAATCAGTTGAAAATTCATCGGCCGTAAAATATCCGCCAGACCACGAATGACATCATCTTGTTTACATACCAATAATACGCTGCTCATCCCCTTCACCTCCTGCCCTAGAATATGATGCATTAAATATGATCCATTTAAATACTATTCATTTAAATACTATGCTGCTAATACGTTAAGAGGTAGCGATCAATTTCCCAGGGGTGAACGGTTTTGATGTAGTCCATCCACTCGGCTCTTTTCAGCTCGATGAATTTTTCGGTCAGCTCTTCTCCCAGTACTGATTTTATCAGCGGGTCTGCTGCCATTTCAGTCAGGGCATCGATTAAGGTAATCGGCAGTTCTTGGATGGTATCGGCTGCCACCGGGTCTTGGTTGATTTCTTCTTCGCCGAGCTTTAATTCATCCATTAAAACCATCTGCTGCTCAATCCCTTCAAGTCCCGCGGCCAGAATCAGGGCAAAGGTCAGATAAGGATTGCAGGTAGGGTCGGGACCGCGCAGTTCAAAGCGATAGTATTCATCAGATTCCATCGGAATTCGAATTAGCGAGCTGCGGTTACCAAAGCCCCAGCCGATGTGGCGGGGGGCTTCCTTGCCGCCGGTTAAGCGTTTGTAGCTGTTGACCAGGGGATTGGCGATTGCCGTCATCCCTTTAACATGGGCCAATACCCCCGCAATAAAGTGTCGGGCCGCTTCTCCGAGTACACCATCATTGTTTTCAAAAATATCATGGCCGTCTTTGGATAAGGAAACGTGAATGTGCATGCCACTGCCGGGTTCATCAACCAGCGGTTTGGGTAAAAATGACGCATGCACCCCGTTTCTTTGGGCGACCGTTTTTACGACCGTTTTAAAGGTCATGATCTTATCGGCCGAGGAAAGGGCATCGTCATATTTAAAGTCAATTTCGTGTTGTCCGCGGCCGGCTTCATGACGGGAGCTTTCAATGTCAAAGCCCATGTCTTCGAGGGTCAGGCAAATTTCGCGACGGGTATTTTCCCCGCGATCATAGGGCGCCAGGTCAAAATAACCGGCCTGATCAGTCGGAATAGTGGTCGGATCGCCGTTTTCATCTTGTTTGAAAAGATAAAATTCACAATCAGCACTGGTATTAAACTGATATCCCAAAGCTTCTGCTCGCTTGAGCGTTTGCTTTAGGATATAGCGGCTGTCAGCAGTAAAAATTTCGCCATTAGGATAGCGAATATCGCAGAGAATTCTGGCGACTTTGCCTTGCTGGGGGCGCCAGGGCAAGAGCTGAATGGTCGTGATGTCCGGACATAAGACCAGGTCTGTTTGCCGGGATTCGGGAAAACCAACCACTAAGGACGCATCAAAAGGAATCCCGCTGGCTAAGGCCCGTTCCATTTGCATCGGCGTAATGGCAATGTTTCGATTTTGTCCAAAGAGATCACAAAACTGCAGACGAATGAATTTTACATCATTCGCTTCAATAAATTTCATCGCTTCAATTATATTTTTCGCTAAGCTCATTCTAAACCTCCACTTATTCTAATCAGAAGAGCATTGCTTGTCATTGCAATTATTACTCTTCTATATCAATTTCTTCTATCTGGAATCAATACACTAAATAACTTCTTAACATCTTAACTTTTACCCATTAATCCGATAAATCCACAAGCACTATTCCACTCTAGTAAAACAAAAAAGAACATGCTAATTGATCCCCTCTGTTATTAACAGGAGGATCGAACGCCTTTGTTCTTTATAAGAGTTCTTATTCTATTTATGTATACAATGTACTTCGTGTGTTAGTCTTATCATTAAAACACATTTTTGCTAGGGTTTCAATTTATTTTTATTTTATTTTGACTGACAAGGTTTTCAGTTTCACTTTATTGATAAAAGCCCCCTAAACCACCAGTCTAAAGGGCTTTATCTCAGCAAGTTTCAGCTATCCTTATTGCACCGGGCCTTTTTCCATTTGTGCCATAACAATTTGTCTTAGCATTTCCATCGAACCGGCAAATTCCTCCAGGCTTAAGTCCGGTACCCGTTCAGCGATCAGCCGATAGCCTGCTTCAAAATCTTCAGCCTCATTTAAAGCCATCATCAAATCTGCATCCCCTAATAAGGCATCCAGAACTTTAACATGTTTTTCTTCATCAATTTTAAACTCAATACTCATTTCTGCTTTCCTTTCATAAATAAACAATTATTTGGCACTTGCCAGACCTAAACAGCATCATCTCTAATCACTTGTTTTTTCTGTTATCCTAATGCAATTATTAATTCTATTATATAGTAGGACTTTGTTTTTGTAAATCATTCCTGGCAGCTTTGTAAACTGATAACCATTACATGTAATTTCTTGCAAATTTTACTTTACAAGAGACTTTTGATCGTCTATAATGAGTTTAAATTTAAATACTAAAAACTGTCACGAGAGTGGCGATAGCAATGGTGCTTTGAGAGCGGTGTGAACGCTTCTCTGAGGCGCTTTTTTTTTGCCACTTTTGATTAAATTTTTGCAAGCTTTTATTCTAACATATCTGACAATGGTGCCATATATGTTATAATTATACAAATTATATTTTAGGAGGAAATACACGTGCCAATTTATGAAAATGTATCCGAACTTTTCGGATCAAAAGTTTTTAACTCCGGTGTCATGCGCAAGCGCTTACCAAAACACATTTACGCTTCGCTGTTAAAAACAATGAAAGAGGATTTACCTCTAGAAGAAAATGTCGCTGAAGTTGTGGCAAACGCCATGAAAGATTGGGCTTTAGAATTGGGTGCAACTCATTACACGCATTGGTTCCAACCAATGACCGGCATCACTGCGGAAAAGCACGATGCCTTTATCAACCCAACCGAAGAAGGCAAAGTTATTATGGAATTTTCTGGCAAAGAACTGCTTAAGGGTGAACCAGATGCGTCCTCTTTCCCTTCCGGTGGACTAAGAGCTACCTTCGAAGCTCGTGGCTATACCGCCTGGGATCCAACATCTTATGCCTTTATTAAAGGCACGACCCTTTACATTCCAACCATTTTCTGTTCCTACTCTGGCGAAGTCCTTGACAAAAAAACACCCCTGTTACGATCAATGGATTCGCTCAACGATAACGCTAAACGAATCTTAAAACTTTTTGGTAAAGACGTCAAGAAAGTAACGACTACCATCGGTGCTGAACAAGAATACTTCCTGGTTGAACGGGATATGTTTAAGCAACGTAAAGACTTAATCCTGACCGGCCGGACTCTTTTTGGAGCCAAACCACCAAAAGGCCAGGAAATGGAAACCCATTATTTTGGTCGTATCCGCGGTCGTGTTGCTAACTATATGGCTGAACTGGATCGTGAACTCTGGAGTCTTGGCATTGCTTCCAAAACACGTCATAATGAAGTCGCTCCGGCCCAACATGAAATGGCACCAATCTTTACTAACACCAATGTTGCCACCGACAACAACCAACTGATTATGGAATTTATGCAACGGGTTGCTTACCGCCATAATCTGGCCTGTTTATTGCATGAGAAGCCCTTTGATGGGGTTAACGGCTCCGGAAAACATAACAATTTTTCATTGTCCACCGATACTGGCGAAAACTTGTTGACTCCCGGCGATAACCCAGCTGAGAATAAACAATTCCTGGTTTTCCTTTGTGCCATCATTGAAGCGGTCTATCGATATAGTGAAATATTGCGTATTTCAGTCGCAACGGCCGGTAATGATCATCGTTTAGGAGCTAATGAAGCACCACCAGCGATCGTTTCAGTTTTCCTTGGCGAAGAATTAACTGCTGTTCTCAAATCAATTGAAACGGGAGAACCTGTTACCGAAGCCAAAGATTTGGTCATGCAACTTGGCGTTAAGAGTTTGCCTAACTTTATTAAAGATACCACCGACCGAAACCGAACCTCTCCTTTTGCCTTCACCGGTAATAAGTTTGAGTTTAGAATGCTTGGTTCCAACCAATCGATTGCTGGTCCCAATATTACCTTAAATACGATTGTTGCTGATGTTTTAGCTGACTATGCGGATGTTCTGGAAAAAGCCGATGATTTTGAAGCAGCCCTGGAAGCCTTACTCCAAAAATCTGTTAATGACAATAAAAAAATTGTTTTCAATGGTAATAACTACTCTGAAGAGTGGGTTGAAGAAGCCGCTCGACGCGGTCTGCCTAACTTAAAAACAACGCCCGAAGCATTGGCTGAATTTACATCAGAAAAGAATGTTGCCTTATTTAGTCGACATCATATTTTCACCCCGGCCGAAATGGATTCCCGCCAGAGCATTCTTCTGGAAGAATACATTAAGACCATCAATATCGAAGCTTTGACCATGCTTAGTCTGGCAAAACGGGAAATTTCACCTGCTATTGTGACTTATACCAAAGAAGTCGTCGATACGTTAAGCACCAAAAAAGCCATTGGCTCGCTTGATGTGACTGCCGAAACCACTTTAGCCGAAAGATTGTCAACCCTTTTTGGAACCTTCATCACCGCTATCGATACCCTTGAAGCAACCCTGGCGGCTGCCGAAGAATGTCAATCTGAACAAGCTGAAGCCAACTATTTCTGCGAGAAAGTTCTTCCTGCTATGGTTGCCCTTCGTGCAGCTGCAGATTCACTTGAAGAAATCACTGCTCAGAAATACTGGCCTTTCCCAACCTATGAAGATATCTTATTCTACGTATAATTAAACTAGCAATTAAAAAAAGATCCATCTAAAAAATAAGTGGGGTCGGGGTTTTTACCCCTCCCCCCAATTATCCATTTATCTTAAACTAAAAGGAGGTTCATATGAAAAAGCTTGAAATTATCATTAAACCCGAAAGACTGGAAGATCTCAAAGAAATCCTCAATACCTGTGATGTTCAGGGGATGATGATTACCAATATTATGGGATTTGGAAACCAGAAGGGTTATCAGAAATCCTATCGCGGGACGGCCTATACCGTCAATTTTCTACCAAAAATAAAGGTTGAAACCGTAACTGACGCTGAAACAGCTGGCATTATCATTAAGATTATTAAAGACCGACTGGCAACAGATGATGAAATTGGCGGCGGAAAAATCTTCGTCTATGATGTTGAAGATGTCATTCGTATTCGTACCGGTGATCATGGCGTTGACGCAATCTAATATGAATAGAATAAGTAAGCTAAACTATCAAAGGAGATAGGCTTTAATAACACATTATTAAATCTGTCTTCTTTTTTATACCCACGTTGATTACTTTGTTTCTATTTATATGATTTTAATTTAATAAGAGAGGTTATTTATTATGGAATTATTTGAACTGCTTCAATATCTCGATATCGTCTGGGTCTTTTTGGCCGCTGTGCTGGTATTCTTTATGCAAGCCGGATTTTCAATGGTTGAAACCGGCTTTACCCGGGCTAAAAACGCCGGAAACATCATCATGAAGAACTTTGTCGATTTTATGATTGGCTCTGTCTTGTTCTTTCTATTTGGCTTTGGCTTCATGTTCGGACCCGACGTAGCCGGCTTCATCGGGATGGGTGGTTTCTTTGCTCCTCAGGACTTGACCAATGTTGATGCCTTTGACGCTGTCACCCCCGAATTATTTATCTTTTTTCAAACGGTCTTCTGTGCCACTGCAGCCACGATTGTATCGGGTGCAATTGCCGGACGAACTAAGTTCTCTGTCTACTGTGTCATTTCAGCCTTTATCAGCCTGATTATTTATCCCGTTGTTGGGCATTGGGCATGGGGCGGCGGATTCCTTGGTGATATGGGATTTGTTGACTTTGCCGGTTCTACCGTTGTTCACTCGGTTGGTGGCTGGACAGCCCTGATGGGTGCCATCATTGTCGGCCCCCGGATTGGCAAATATAACAAAGACGGAAAAGCTAACGCGATTCCCGGCCATAGCTTGACATTAGGTGCGCTTGGTGTCTTCATTCTCTGGTTTGCATGGTTTGGTTTCAACGCTGGTAGTACCCTAGGGGTAACAACCGAAATCGGACATATTGCCATGACCACTAACCTGGCTGCCTCAACTGGCGGATTAACGGTCATGTTCCTGACCTGGATACGTTATAAAAAACCCGATATTTCAATGAC
>JAHIQT010000023.1 GCA_018903255.1 Bacillota bacterium
ATCAGAAATTGGGGTTCTTTTCTATTTTTTTGTTCTCACCCAATGGGTGAAATTGAAAAATCGCTGAAAGCTACGGTTTCATGGGCTTTGACGGGTTTTATTATGTTTTTGTGAATAATACGGGTGTATTTTTATTGGCAACGGTAATTATGATCGTGCCGATTAATTTACTAAATACCCTTCAATCGCCAAAGTTTTCATCAAATATCGGATCACCGCAGTGTGATATTCAAATGGGAATTCAGTTTACAGATGGCATCCAGGAAAAATTTCAGAAGGTGCAAAATAATCTAGACGATATTACTGAAGTTTCAAATTATTACGCATATGCTACGATAAAGTATGAGGTATATGGAGCAGAAGGGAAAGAGTCACTGCTAGTAGCCTGTGGCGACTATAAGCTATTTCCCATTATTTGCATTGATGGAAAATCGCCGACAAGGCCAGGAGAAATAGCCTTATCCGAGCTGAATGCAAAAAAGCTAAATCTAAAAGTGGGGGACGGCTTAGCGATTTATAAAGGACAAAAAAAGCAAGAGTTAACGGTTTGCGGAATATATCAAGATGTTACAGCCGGAGGGTATACCGCTAAAACACAGTTACACTATGAAGCAAGTGAAGTCCTATCGTATACGTTTTTTGTCAGGTTGAACGATGATTTCAATGCGGATGCGTTTATCGACAAATATGGTGGTAGATTTAGCTTTATAAAAGTAGTACCAATGGACGAATATTTGACGCAAACATTTGGTAATCTTATTTCAACATTTTACAGTGTCGCATGGATTAGCAGTATCGTAGCGATCTTCATGTCAGGCTTTATGATCGCATTATTTATTAAGTTGAAAACGGTAAAAGAATATTCAAAATGCGCCATTCTAAAAGCAATTGGATTTACTCGAAAAGAGATTAGCAGGCAATATTTATTGCAATCTACCCTGACGGCATGCATTGGTATAATACTAGGCGCATTGATAGCGATATTTTTAGGCGAGCATTTAATTGGCACAATGTTATCATTAATGGGAGTTGGCTTGGCCGAGTTTCAATTTGTCGTTAATTGGCTTAGTTTATTGATCTGTCCAGGTATATTACTGATCGTTTCATTTGTGATAACATGGCACTGTCAAAGCAGTGCTAAAGAATTTAATATTATTGATTTGACAAATGAATAGAAGATGGGGGTTATATTAATGAGTGTTTTATTACAGGCAACAGATTTAACAAAAACTTTCGGCACTGAAAACAATCAAAAAGTAACAGTATTAAACTCGATTGATCTTGAAATCGAAGAAGGCGAATTTGTAGCAATCATGGGGCAGTCAGGCTCAGGAAAGTCAACTCTTTTGTAAAATATAAGTGGCATGGACTGGATGACTTCCGGAGCGGTTCGTTTTGGTGGTGAAAATTATTCAAACATGTCAGAGGAAGTGATGAGTAAGTATCGACTTGAGCATATGGGGTTTATTTTTCAACACGCTCATTTATTAAAAAACCTTTCTATCGAAGATAATATCTTACTACCTGGCTTAAAATTAAGAAAGGAAGCTCGAGAAATAGTCTACCAAAAAGCAAAACAGTTAATGAAAAGTATGGGGATTGACCATCTGGCTAACCACGATATTAATAAAGTATCCGGTGGGCAGTTACAAAGGGCCGCAATCTGCAGAGCACTAATAAATCAACCTAAAATAATATTTTGCGATGAACCGACGGGGGCACTCAATTCTAGTTCTGCAATCGCAGTTATGGATATAATGAATGGCATTAATCAGAGTGGAACGACGATTTTGATTGTTACCCACGATGCAAAAGTTGCTGCAAGGGCAGATCGAGTCATATTCTTATCGGATGGAAAAATAACAGCAGCATGTGTATTGGGAAAATATAAACAATCCAGTGATATTACAGCACGTGAAGAAAAAGTCAAATGCTTTTTAAGCGATAAACAATTTTAGGGAAACGATTAATCCAACCGTAATGATTGATACGTGTCAAAAAGTTAATGCGGTTAAAAACAACATTGAACAAGTCAATATTGACTTGTTCAATGCATGCGCAGAACTGGCAAAAGACTGACCCGTTACATAAAATAACAGCTGTGAATATCTCTTTGACAAATTAATTAAAATGTGTTTAAATTTTAAAAAGCGTTCTTCCCGCTGATCCCTTCAAGCCGATCAGGTCGGGATGAACGTCTTTTTTTGAAAGATAAACTTTGCAATGGTTTAAGTGCCAGAAAAAATGATCTAAATTAACATTTTGAGATGTTAAAAAAATATTGCCGAAATATACAAAACAAAACGATTAAATCATTTTTTTTGTTTAGAATCAAAAAATCGGTGTATAAAAAACAGGGAATGGGCTCATATCCGAAAAAAGTCATAGTCGGCGTGAAGGCTTCGGCTTTTATCGCAGAACAGTGGCGCATAGGCAGTCAAAATTTATGCTTAATCCGTGTGATAAACCAGATGTCAGAGAGGTGACAAATGTGACAAGAAATTTCGAAAATGAACCGATGATGGAAGTCTACATCTTTGAAACGACCCAAAATCTTGAACAACTGGAACAAGTTATTATTTGCAGCGAAAAAAACGGCGGATTTACACCGGATGATGTCAGTGAAATTTTTCGCTTTATGCACACCATCAAGGGATCGTCAGCGATGATGCTGTTTGACAACATCGAAAAAGTTGCTCATGTGGTCGAGGATATTTTTTATTTTATCCGGGAACAGAAGCCCGATGGACTGGATTTTTCTGCAGTGTCTGATCTGGTTCTGGAATGCGTCGATTTTATCAAAGCGGAAGTCAAAAAAATTGCTGATTTAAGCGATGCCGATGGCGACCCGGTATTTCTTATTGAGCAGCTTAATACTTTTCTTGATGAATTGAGAAATATTTTTGGCGCTGAGAGTAACCAAAACAAAAATCAGAAAAAACAGCAACAATATTATATCCCCCAGGAAAAAAAACAGGATCTGCCATCAACCGAAGACTGGTTGGCTCAGGAATCGGGAATGGCGTCAGAGGGGGCTTGCTATCATGTGATTGTGCATTACGACGATGATTGCAAAATGGAAAATATCCGCGCCTATACCCTGGTGTTTGGACTTGCCGAAATGGTTGAAGAAGTCTATTATTTACCGGCAGACATTGCCGACAATCCACAAACGGCATCCTATATCCGGGAAAATGGCTTTGAAATATTTTTTAAGACTGAAATTTCTTATGAGGAGATCAAGGCTCATTTTGAAAATATTATCTATATTGACCAGCTTCTTTTTCGAGAAATCGAAGATCATCGCTTAGATGCATTTCGAAACACCCCCAAAGAAGCACCGTCGATTGACAATTTTGCACTGCCAGATCGGGACCTGTGCATGCCCGCCAGTTCACCTGCAAACGTTATCGTGACTGAGGACCCCCAGAAAAATAATACCACTGCGACTCAGAAAATGATTAGTGTCAATGTCGATAAACTCGACAATCTGATGAATTTAGTTGGTGAACTGATGATCACCGAATCGATGGTTACCCAGTGTCCTGAGGTTGAAGCGATTCAGTCGGAAAATTTTCACAAGGCCTCGATTGAACTCCATAAGATTACCGTGGAACTCCAGGACATGGTGATGTCGATCCGGATGGTACCGCTTTCGACCACTTTTGTTAAGATGAACCGAATTGTCCGGGATATGTGTAAAAAGTTAAACCGCGAAGTGGTACTCGATCTATATGGCGAAGAAACCGAAGTCGATAAAAATATTATTGAACATATTTCTGACCCACTGATGCACATCATCCGCAATGCCATTGATCACGGCATTGAAAGCGAAGCGGAACGGCTGGCCAAGGGTAAGGATAAAGCCGGGCACATCGTTCTAGAAGCCAAGAACGTTGGCAGTGATGTCTTGATTGTCATCAAAGATGACGGCCGCGGTTTGAATAAGGAGCGGATTCTCGAAAAAGCCCGACAAAATGATCTGCTGACAAAGCCAGAGGCGGAAATGAGTGATCGCGATATCTTTAAACTGATTCTGCTGCCGGGATTCTCGACCAAGGAAAACATTACCGAATTTTCAGGTCGGGGTGTCGGCATGGACGTGGTCACCAAAAATCTCGACGAGGTCGGGGGCACCGTACTGGTCGACAGCGAAGTCGACCACGGCACCACAATCACCCTGAAAATCCCACTCACACTGGCAATTGTTGAGGGTATGAATATCCGGGTCGGAAAATCCCGCTATACCATTCCCATTACCACCATTTCCGAATCATTTCGGCCAGATCAAAAGGATTGCATGATGGATCCCGATAACAACGAGATGGTGATGATCCGCGGTCAGTGCTATCCGATTTTGCGGCTCCATCAGCACTATCAGATAAAAAATGCTGAAACCGATTTAACCAAGGGGATCCTGATCATGGTGGAGCAGGAAGAAAAGGTTATCTGTGTCTTTGCGGATGAACTCTTAGGACAGCAACAGGTGGTTGTTAAGGCACTGCCCAACTATGTCAATTCAATGAAAAAAATACTCGGTTTGGCTGGTTGCACTCTCCTTCCGGATGGCAGTATCAGCCTGATTATGGACATCAGCGGCCTGACCGGCCTGCGGGTTCAGTAAATTAATTACTTTTAAGTTTATATAGACGGGAGTTGAAAAAATGGAAGCAGAAGTAGTAGCAGCACTTGAACCAGAAGATGATCAGCAGGGAATGTATCTTACCTTCGAGCTTGACCGTGAGTATTATGGGGTGTGGATCGGCTATGTCAGCGAAATTATTGGCATTCTGCCATTTACCGAAGTTCCCGAATTGCCAGCCTTTGTTCGCGGGATATTTAACCTCAGAGGCCAAATTATTCCGCTAATGGATATGCGGTTGCGCTTTCAAAAGCAATTTGTCGAATACGACGAACGATCCTGTGTGATTGTCATCGAAGTGGGGAATAACACCGTGGGATTGATTGTCGATAGTGTATCGGAGGTCATTTCTTTTGAGGAAGCGGATATCATCCAACAGCCGATGCTCAGCTCCGGGGTCTCCAACCAATTTGTCAAAAGCATCGGCAAGGTCGGCAATGCAGTTAAACTACTGCTTGACTGCGACAAATTATTATCCAATCAGGAAGTCGAAATTTTAACGAATCAGAAAGATGAGGGTTAAGGGATGAAATGGTTTTATAATCTAAAAATTGGTACAAAGTTGATTCTCGGTTTTATTGTGGTGGCATTGATTGCTGGCGGGATCGGTCTGATGGGGGTCATCAATATCCAGGCGGTCGACCGACAAGACACCTATCTTTATGAAAAAATGACGGTTCCACTAGGGGAAATGATCTTTATGACCCAAGCCTTAAAGGGGATTAGCAACGATCTGGATGGGATTATTTTATCAAACAACAGCGAAGAAATTTCTCGCTATGAAGCGGCTATCCTGGAAGAAAACACTGTTTTTGAAAACAACTTAAAAAGCTTTCAGACAACCCTCTTCTCCGATGAAGGCAAGCAACTGGTAGAAGATACCTTTGCCCAAAAAGAAAAGATCGATAAGGCTGTACCAGAAATCATTGCGCTGGCTAAACAGGGTAAACAGGCCGAAGCGATCGCGCTGATGAAAAACGGTGACTATACTACCTCAGAAGCTATATTAGAAAGTAATTTCGGCCGGTTGATCGAGATTAAGCTACAAGTGGCTGAAGAAACCGCTATCAACAATACCGCTATCGCGACGAGATCAACTCTGATCACGATTGTATTAATCATCGGGGGGATGATTCTATCGATCCTGCTGGGTCTGTTTATCGCTGCTACCATTAAAAAGCCGATCAATAAAATGGTTGATGCCTCAAAAAGGATGGCTGACGGCGATCTCGATGTCTCGATCGATATCAACACCAGGGATGAAATGGGGGAACTGGCCGGTGCCTTTAATCGGATGTCGACTAATATCAATGAGGTAATGGTCAATATCAACGAAGCCACCGAGCAGGTCGCCTCGGGTTCACGGCAGGTCTCGGATTCTAGTATTTCACTGTCCCAGGGTGCTACCGAACAGGCCTCTTCGATTGAAGAACTGACCTCCTCGATCGAAGAAATCGCCTCCCAGACCCGGCTGAATGCCGAAAATGCTGATCGAGCCAATCAGCTGGCTGAAAACACCAAAGATAATGCCAACCAGGGAAACAGTCGGATGCAGCAGATGCTCGGTTCGATGGAAGACATTAGCGAATCATCCAATAATATCTCCAAGATCATTAAGGTGATTGATGAGATTGCCTTCCAGACCAACATTCTGGCGCTCAACGCGGCCGTTGAAGCGGCTAAGGCCGGTCAAAACGGAAAGGGCTTTGCCGTTGTCGCGGTCGAAGTACGAAACCTTGCCGCCCGCTCAGCCAGCGCTGCCAAAGAGACCACTGCCCTGATTGAAGGCTCGATCAAAAAAGTTGAGGGGGGCACAAAAATTGCCAACGAAACCGCCGCCGCACTGGTTTCGATTGTTGATTCAATTGAACAGGTTTATGGCCTGATCAGCAATATCTCAGTGGCCTCTAATGAGCAGGCGATCGGGGTTGAGCAGATTAATCAGGGTATCACCCAAATTGCCAATGTGGTTCAGGCCACTTCGGCGACATCCCAGGAAACCGCCGCCGCCAGTGAAGAATTAGCCAGCCAGGCCGAAATGCTAAAAGAACAGGTTTCCCGATTTAAACTAAAACGGGGTGGCTTTATGGGCGCTGCCGGCTATGAAAATGTCAGCCCGGAAATGATGCGGATGTTTGAAAATATGAAAGAACAAAACCGTCAATCCGTCACCAAAAGATCTAGTCAGAGCAGCCATTTACAACCAAGTAACACGATCATTCTAAGTGATGAAGATTACGGCAAGTATTAACAAAGCTAAAAGAGAACCGCATCAATAAAAACAATTAACCTGGAGAAATACAATGGACGAAATGAGACAGCAAATCATAAACAAAGATAAGGCCTGGTTGGTATCAACCCTTAACAGTGCCGGTGACGCCATCATTACCTGTAATATGGACGATCAGATGGATTTTGCCAATGCTGAAGCCCTGAATATTCTGGGCTTCAGTTTACCAGATGTTCTGGGCAAACCCTTCCTGGAGGTTTTTAAGATCTTTCGGGATGGTTCGGATCTGCCAGTGAAATTCTGGACAAATGCTAAAAATGGTCAGATGGCCGAAAGTATCGGATTACCAAGACGTTCCTATTATGTCACAGCAGAAGGTAGTAAATACTACCTGTCCGCCCGCTTATCCCCACTCTTGTCGGATAATGGCGATTATATCGGCAGGGTGGTGGTCTTTCGGGATATTTCTAGAATCATCGAGGCCGAAAAAACGATTAAAAAAGAGCGCAACAATTTAAAGATGATGTTTGATCTGCTGCCAACCAGTATGTTAGTCATCGATGACGGTTTAATCATTACCCGGGCCAATCGCGCCTTTCTAAAGACCTTCAACCTGAGCCTGCAAAATGTCATTGGTAGTGCCTTTGGCGACGCTCTGGGATGCGTCTTTAGTCTCAGCGGGGGCTGCGGTAATGCGCAAAATTGCGGATTTTGCCATTTCAGAAAAATCGCAAGCCATGTGCTGGCAGAAAAGAAAATAGTCAGAAACCGTTCAATTATCGTCAATTATATCAATCATGGGATTGACGAAACCCGGTATTTAAATTTAAGCATCATGCCGATTATCACAGCCAATCATGCTGAGTACATTATCACCTTAGAAGATATGACTGAACAATATTATTATGAAAAGGGTTTAAAAGAAGCCCGGGAAGCCAGCCTCTCCATTTTGGATAGTTTACCGGTGATGATCTATCGAATTGACCGTGATCAACGCTGTGATTTTATTAATCAGACCTTTAAAGCCTTTATGCGAATCTCCCGGGATGATTTTTTGCGAAATCTGAAAAATCATATGAAACCGCAGGATCATCAGCGCTTTATTGATACCCTAAAGCAATCCTTCGATGAAAAATGCAACCTCGATATTGAGCTTGAACTGCTGGCGCCAAACAATACCTACCGCATTTTTCGGGGGATGGGGCGTCCTTTCTACGACAAAAACCATGAATATGCGGGGATGATCGGTTTATTTCTGGACATTCATGATGAGCGCTTTGCCGAAGAGCTTTTTTTAAAAAGTCAGAAAAAATACTTTTCACTGTTTAAGTACATGGACAACAGCCTTTCATATTTTAAGGCCTTGTACGATGACCAACAAAAGCTGATTGATGCAGAATTGGTGGAGATGAATCTGGCCACCGAGAAACTTTTTGAGGTTAAGCGAGAAGATGTGATTGGCCACAAACTATCGGAAATGGGCTTCTTAGAAACTGAAGAAAGCCTGGGACTCTTTAATCGCTTCCAGGAGGTGCTCGCCCATGGAGAAAATATCCCGCTCGAAGAATATTATATGATTCGCCTGAAAAAATGGGTGGAAGGTTCGATTTACAGTCCCGAATCTGGCTATATTGCAGTCCTTTCATCAGACATCAACCAGAAGAAGAAAACGGAAAAGAAACTAAAACAAGCGATCGAACGGTCCGAAGAAGCCAATCGGGCAAAAAGTGAGTTTTTGGCAAACATGAGCCATGAAATTCGCACCCCCCTAAATGGCATTGTCGGAATGATTGATCTTACCGCCCTCGAACCGCTCTCCGAAGAACAGCGCGATAATCTGAGAACCGCCAAAGGCTGTGTAGCATCGCTGATTACCATTATCAATGATATTCTCGACTTTGCAAAAATCGAAGCTGGTAAACTGATGATTAATCCGATGAGCTTTAATCTCTTGGATCTGATTGAATCAACCGTCAAAACCCATAAAAAACATGCGCTCGAAAAATATCTGGATCTGACCGTCGATTATCAAGACATTATTTCAAACTTTGTCATCGGTGACAGCATGCGGCTTAAGCAGATTTTAAATAACTTAATTAGCAATGCCATTAAATTCACGAATCAAGGCGCTGTTAAAGTCACCGTGAGTCAAGAGCTGGCACCAGGAAAAACCGATGAGATTATTCAAAAAATCTCCATTGCCGATACCGGGATTGGGATTGCGGTAAAGGATTATTCGACACTGTTTAAGAGCTTTACTCAGATTGATGGCTCCTATACCCGGGAATATGGCGGCACCGGATTGGGGCTGGTCATTACCAAACAACTGCTGGAGTTGATGGGGGGTGGGGTAACCTTCACCAGTCAGGTGGGCGTCGGAACAACCTTTTCAATTTTTCTGCCGATGATCATTACCAATAAACCGGGTGAGACAGCCACAGAAGCTGAGGGCGAAGACAGCTTTTCAGGAAGTCGGTTTTTGCTGGTTGAAGATGACCGGGTCAATCAGATCGTGATCGTTAAAATGCTTGAAAGCTTGGGGGCAATGGTTGATGTGGCTGCTAATGGATTAGAAGGGGTAAATGCAGCTTCGAAAAATAATTATGATGTTATCCTGATGGATGCCCAGATGCCGGTGATGGATGGGATCGAAGCCACCCGGATCATTCGCGGCCAGGAAAATCAAGCGCAATCCTGTTCAAAATCAGGTGAAAGGGGGAATTCACGGAACTGTCATACCCCCATCATTGCCTTAACGGCCTTTGCATTAAAAGGGGATGAAGAAATTTTTAAAGCCAGCGGAATGGATGGTTATTTATCCAAACCATTGGATCGCCAGCAGATGCAGGTGCTTTTAAAGAAATATCTTAATCATTCAAGAATAACCGAGAGTACACCGGTTTCCAAAGTAGTCAGCAGTCTTTATGAAAAGGAATGGAATATCAGCAAGCCGACCATCACCGGGAATTTAACCCTGGGTGAACAAGAAATTTCAGAAGTAACCAAAATAATTGAAAGCCTGAAGCATTTTCTGGAGCAAGATAATCTCGTTTTGATGGGAGTCATTGCCCATCAATTAAAAGGCAAATTTGAAGAAATGGACATTGAGGCCATGAAGAATCTGGTTTTTAAAATGGAGTTAGAAATCAGAAAAGAGAAAACCGAAAAGGTTGCCAAGTATTTAGAACAGATTAGTGAAACCTGGCTGCAGATGCATGCCAGTAAGGTTGTGGGAGAGTTGAAATGAAGCGAATTTTAATTGTTGAAGATGATTTAAGTAGTCGCAAATTCTTATTTAAATTTATGAGCCGCTTTGGTGATTGCGATCTGGTGGTCGATGGCCTGGAAGCCATCGATGCCTATTTGCTAGCGGGGCAGGAAGGTTCGCCCTATGATTTAATCTGTCTGGATGTGATGATGCCTAAAATAGATGGGATTCAGGTGCTAAAAACGATCAGAGACCTGGAACAGCAAAATGGTATCACCGAAAAAGAACGGTCTAAGATCATTATGACCACCGTCCTGGGGGAAACCCAGACGGTTCAGGCGGCCTTCGATTATGGTTGCAATGCCTATGCATCAAAACCGATTGATATCGCTAAATTAACTGAGGTTCTAGGAAAAATCGGGTTTTATGAGGAACCGCTTTAAGATAAGCTGCACGGCGCTTAAAAATCATTAAAAAAACCGTAATCTCGAATGAGACTGCGGTTTGATTTTTATAGGGTTTTCGCATATGCACCAATTTTTTTGTCGACAGTGGAAATATGCTTGGTCAGCCAATTAACGATCATCTGGTTGGCATTGATGATTACGGTGATGTTTCCACCGGATTCCTGATAATCCTTTTTAAGCTTAGCGAGTTCCTGAATAAAACCCTGATGTAATTTCTTTTGTTCTGCGATATCGGGATATTTTATTTTTGTCATGTAGGCTTCTTCATCTTTAAAATGCTGTTTGGTATAATCGTCAAGAAAATCAAACATCTGAGCAATAACTTCCTTGGATTTTCCGGTTTTCCCAGCTTCGAAAAGTTGATCTGCTTTTTCAAACCAGATTTTATGCTGTGAATCAATGTTTTCTACGCCAACTGATAATGCTGGGGTCCATACAATAGCCATATTCGTTCTCCATTCTAAATTAGATTTATTCCATTATAGACCTTTTTTTAATCGCTGACAAGTTAATTTTATTATTCAAAAAACTACGAATCTCGTTTTTCACTTAATTCCGACAAAGCCTGGGGAACATCTCAAAAATTCAGTATTTACTTTAACCCCGGGCTGGGGTAAACTAGATTAAGCTAGCTCGCTCTTGGTCAGGACAATTCAGCCAATCAGCGCAGCCCCTAAACCAGAATAAAGGATGTGAAAAATGATTCAAATCAGCGAAAAAGAGTTCGCCATGTTAACCGAATATATTCACAGTGAATATGGCATTGAGTTAAAAAAAGAGAAACAACTCCTGCTCATGGGTCGGCTTCATAAGCTACTTGTGGAGTTGGGTTTTGATAGCTTCACAGATTATTATGATTATTTAATTTCAGATAAAACCGGAGAAGCCAGTTCGGTGTTAATCGATAAGGTTTCGACAAACCATACGTTTTTCATGCGTGAGCCAGAACATTTTGAGTATTTTAAAAATACCGTGCTGCCCTATTTAAAGAAAAAAAAGGGCGAACAAAAAAATCACGATATTAGACTGTGGTGTGCAGCTAGCTCCACCGGGGAAGAACCCTATACCCTGGCGATGATCATGGCTGATTTTTTTGGATCAGAGGCGCATTTATGGGATAAAAAACTGTTGGCCACGGATATCTCAAACAAGGTATTAGATGTCGCTAAAAAAGGAATCTATGAGAAAGACCGCCTTCAGGTATTACCCCCTAACTGGAAACTCAGGTATTTCCAGAACCATGACAGCAATCAAATGATGGTCGTTGATGAGATCAAGAAAGAAGTTATTTTCAGGCGCTTTAATCTGATGACCCCGACCTTTGTTTTTAAGAAGAAGTTTGATGTTGTTTTTTGCCGAAATGTGATGATTTACTTCGATCAGGCCACCAAGGATCGATTGGTCGAAAAAATCTACAATTATACCGAACCTGGGGGATATTTGTTCATCGGTCATGCCGAATCACTTAATCTTAAAAAAACCAATTATAAATTTATTATGCCCGCTGTCTACCAAAAGCCATTTTAAGATGGCAAGAGCAGAAACAAGCGTTTAACCTGAAGGAGGAACGGAAGATGGAAGACTTAAATAAATCAAAGCATGTGTTTCAGAGCAAAAATAAATTCCGCTTAAAAAATCGTTTTTTGCCATTAACAGGCAGGTTGGACTGGCCTTCTTTTTTTACTATTGTTCGAAGTGTCAAACCCAAACAGAAGACTGTCCATGAACTTACCCAGGAAGCGCTGTTGAAGGTTTATGCGGCATCAGGGGTGTTGGTTGATAAATTAGGAAATATTCGCTACGTTTATGGACATACCGGACTTTTTCTAGAGCCGGCTCAGGGTTATTCCGGGTTTAACAATGTCCTAAAAATGGCACGGTCAAAATTACGCCGCGATTTACACAAAACCCTGCACCAGGCTGTCACCCGTCAAACTGCTGCTAGTTCTGCACTGATCCCAATAAAAGGCGACCGTGAAACGGTCAGCATTATCATCCGGGTGATTCCATTACTTAGGAAGTCATCAACGGCTCAGGATGAGGATTTTTATTTAATTATATTTGAACAAAAACCCAATCACCAAGTAGCCACCGATGACTTGAGCGCGCTTTCAAAAGAGGTTGCTGATCGTCCGCAATTGACTCAAATTACCGCTGAAATAGAAACAGCTGCGGCCAAGCTAGCCGATTTACAAAAAGAGTTGGATAATACCCACCTCGAGCTTGAGCTTTCCCGAAACCAGTTGCAGGCGGTTAAATTGAATACGGTCAGGGCTGAAACAGAATTACAGACACTGACAGAAAAAATAACGATCTCCCAAGAGCAACTGCAAACTCTAAGTGACGAGCTGAGCCATGCTAGCAGCATAGAGCCGCTAGCAGCGGAGCCAGACCAGGACAAGCCGAACCCGCAACCACTCCCACGGGCAGAAGGACTGGATACGATAAAGCATGAATTATTGATGGCATCACAGGCGCTCCAAGAGAAAAATGATATCCTCGAAAAAATGAATGCTAGCTTTGGCAACGATCCTGAGCTGATTCATACTAATAGCCAACCGCACGAACTAAATTTTAAAGATGCTAACGAATTTATGATGGCGGCAAACCATGGCTACCGTCACGACAATGAAATAAAACTGGTCCACATCCCCGAAGGCGTTGATGTCATCAAGCGAAGTATGTTTTATAAATGCACCCAATTGGAGACTGTCATTTTTCCGAGCACCCTTAAAACAATTGAAGATTTTGCCTTTTATGGCTGTGAAAAACTAAACAATTTAAACCTCAATAACTGCACGGTGCTGGAAGTGATCGGAACCTCTGCCTTTGAAGGGTGTCTCTCAATTACCGATCTGGCGATTCCAGATTCATTAATTGAAATTGAAGAAGCCGCATTTCTTGGTTGCCGCGCACTGGAAACGCTTCAATTTCAAGTAAACTGTCAGCTTGAAATACTCGGCAGTCATGTATTTAAAGATTGTCAGAAGCTCGAAAAGATTATCCTTCCCGACCAGATCAAACACATTGGCATCTCTTGTTTTTATAATTGTCGAAATCTGAGCGAAATTCACCTGCCTAAAGAATTAGAAACATTGGGGGAATATGCTTTCTTTGGTTGTGACGCATTAACAGAAATAAAACTAACCAACAAGAAAATACTCAAGCAACCTGGGTTTTCAGTGGGATTTCCCGATGGCGTCAAGCTCTGGTGATGGTGACCGGGTAAAGCCTTAAAATAAAAACATTCTCGATTGGTCAGCGATAAAAAAATATTACAGAAAAAAGTAGAATCTAACACATGGAAATGTTACAATTATAAGACATACCCTGATCAGACGGGATAAAAATTGATTGAATCTAAGATTTAAATAATTTTGGAGGTTGAGGCTTAGTGAGTAAAAATATGAGCGTAGTTAATATTGATACAATAAATGAAGATAATCGAAAAAAACTTGAAGAACAGTCGTTTGAAGAGGCTGTCCTGGCTTTAACTGAAAAGCTGGAACTGGCAAATAGTCTGCTAAAGACCATTCTCGAAACCTCCCATGATTTTCTGGTTTTTGGACTGGATCGGGAATACCGTTACCTGAGTTATAATAATCGCCATAAAGCGATGGCCAAGGAACAATGGGGGGCTGATATCAAGATTGGTACAAAAATCCTGGATATCATCGATAATTATGAGGAACGTGAAAATCTCAAGGGTTTTTTCGATCGGGTTTTGGCTGGTGAACAATTTTCATCACTTGAAGAGTATCAAGGCGAGCATGAAAATGTGGTAGTGGGAAAAAATCATTGGGCACCAATCAAAAAGAGCAATGGCGAAATTATCGGAATTGTTTGCTTTATTCAAGATGTGACCGAAAACAAGAATTTTATCAAAGATATGCTAAAAGAAAAAAACAGCCTCGATCAGAATTTGGAGTCACTTTCATTTTATGATCAGCTAACGGGGGTATATAATCGTCGATTCTATGAAAAAGAATTAAAGCAAATGGATGAAGAGCAATATTATCCGCTGTCGATAATTTTTATGAATATTAATGGTATGTCTAAAATCAATAGTGAATATGGCCATGCTGTAGGCGATATTTTAATGCGAAAAGCGGTTCAAGTCCTCAAGTATGGCGTTCGCGGAGACGATGTGGTCGCCCGCTATGAGGGTGATGAATTTGTGGTGCTGATGCCACGAACTGAAGGTGCAAAAGTTGAACGGGCACTCGAGCGATTTAAAAAGAATATGGATGAGGTCAAAGTCCAATCGATAAAATTATCCGTTTCTTTTGGTTTCTATACCAAATATGATGTGACCGATAATACCGAAGACATCATCAGGACGGCCTTAAGACAACTAGAAAGACAAAAAGAACTCGATTACATTTAGAGAGAACTCTTTCTTACTACTCACCCGCAAAGACTAGCATGATCTGGCTCGCCTGTCACTGAGAGCTGATGAATTACTATTGAACTAAAAAGCGTCCGTTGGCTCTAGACCAACGGACGCTTTTTTTACGAAAAAAATATCTAGCCTAACAAATTAATGCGCATAATGACAAGATAGATATTGATTATTCTGCATCTTTCGGTTAAAATGATAGCAACTATGAATATAAGAGGATGAACTAGATTAATCTGAGCTTCTTCTCAACCAGACTGTCGCATCACAAGAGAGGTTTTAAAATGAGCCAGGAAATTGGTACTGCCTTAAAAGATTTAATCAAAGAAAAAAATATGACTAATTTTTCAATTGCCAAAGAGATTGGTATTGATCGATCGACCTTTCAACATTTTTTGTCCGGTAAACGCAAGCTTAATTTGGAGGATCTGCGAAAAATCATGTCTGCACTAAACCTGTCCAAGGATAAAAAAAAGCTATTATATGGCCTTTATGAGAGTGAATATGATGATCAGGAGGTGATGAAAAACAGTCAAGATATTTTTTCTCTTTATGTTGAAATCTGTAATCAGACCAATCAGGAGAAAAATTGGTTGGAAGCTGAGGAGTATCTGGTAAAAAATCAACTGGTCTCAGAAAAAGCCCAAATTATTAAGGGGCAGGTTAAAATTGAAGGAATCGTCCGCAGTTGCTTTCTCGAAGAAATGGGTCGACGGGAAGCGGGACATGTTATGATGTCAATAAATTTCAAGCATTATTTCCTCTATGAATTGATCATGCGTATCAGCAGACAAAAGCAGGGTGGAAAAATTCAAAATATCATCCCTTTAGTGAATAAAAAGAAGTTAGGCAATAACCTTGATATTTTGAAACGGGTATTGTTATTAAAAAGTCTTGAAAGTATCGATTATCAGCCCTATTATTTTTACACCGGCACTAAAATATATGACGATATCAGTATCATTGTTCCAAATTATTTCATTACTTCTAAACATGTCATTACGATTGATCGGGATTTTGAAAGTGCGATAATTTATGAGGATCAGGAGATCATCGATTATTATCGCAGGAAATCGCAATCGATTCTCAGTAAATGCGCATCATTTGTCAAAAAGGAAGCTTTTTTAAGGTCAGACGCACCACTGCCAATCTTTGAGAAAGTTAAAAAAAATGCCTGTAACGAGAAATTCATGGCATTTGACCAGCTTGAAGTTCTCCTCGATTCGCGAAACAAGGCTAACGAAGCCAATCTGGCAACCGCATCGCCGTCACACGATGGGACTGACCAAAAATCAGGAATCTTTATTCTCAGAGATGGTCTGATTCCCTGTCCTAAAAGCTTATCGATCCGATATCTGGTCAATGCGGCAGAGGAGGAAGAACTGGAATTTATTTTAATCAACGAAGCTGGATCAAGCAGGATGAAACTAACGGTTCAAGAAATTGGAATTGTGACGGTATTCAAGGAGTTTTTGAATTACCTGCCCACTAGTGTCCATGTCTGTTCGCGGGAAGAAATAAATAATGGCTTGCGTAATATCCGGAGCGTCACAGATGGGATCGTGTAAAATTAATCGGAATCTGCAAAATATAAAAAAACCTTGACGATGTTAAATTGTGGTATATAATAATTGCATGCAATCTAATAACGCGAAGGAGATACGAAATGAGTTTATATGAATTTATAGTTAAAGATGCAAGCGGCATCGATGTATCCATGAAAGAATACGAAGGCAAGGTTTTATTGATCGTCAATACCGCCACCGGATGTGGTCTGACCCCACAATACGAGGGTCTTCAGAATCTTTATGACAAATATCAGGATCAAGGATTTGAAATTCTTGACTTTCCCTGTAATCAATTTGCCAACCAGGCACCCGGAACGGATGATGAGATAAAAAGTTTTTGTGAGACTCGGTTTGGGGTGACCTTTAAGATTTTTCATAAAATTGATGTCAATGGCGACAATGCTGACCCGCTGTTTACCTACCTCAAAAAAGAACAGGGGGGGATGTTGGGTTCTAACATAAAATGGAATTTCACTAAGTTTTTGATTAATCAGAAGGGTGAAGTAATCAAACGGTTTGCACCGACTGATGTGCCTGAAAATCTCGAGAATGATATCAAGAATTTATTGAGTGAATAATCTTCCTGCTGAAAAATTGCCGGCAATGATATTGTAAGGTATAATAGTTATACCAATTTTTCAAAGGAGTGATTGACTTGGATGATCAACAACTGAAATTAGAAAACCAATTGTGTTTTCCGCTTTATGCCAGCGCCAAAGAGGTGGTTAAGCGCTATAAACCATATCTAGAAGAAATCGGGTTGACCTATACCCAATATATTGTCATGATGGTACTATGGGAACATCACACCATCAATGTTAAAACACTAGGTGATTATTTATATCTGGATTCAGGGACCCTGACGCCCTTGCTAAAACGGTTGGAGTCAGTCGGGTTAATTGAGCGAAAACGGGATTTAAATGACGAACGCAATGTGATCATCAAGCTAACCACGGAAGGCGAGTCACTGAAAGAGCCCGCCAGTCAGATTCCTGAGAAAATCAAGGAATGCCTGGCCATCACACAAGAGGAAGCCATTACCCTTTATCGATTACTCTATAAAATACTGGAGAATAAACACTAATTATTAGTCCATTTAAAACAACATTTGGATACTACTAAATTAATTTACCTACAAAATATCCAGTTGATCCATCTGGATATTTTTGTGTTATCTATCTTGTATTTGTTGTACTGATTTGACAAAATAGCAAAACTATCCCCTTGATTAATGTATTAGAATGTGTTAATGTGTAGTTGATTAGCAAGCAAAGCGCTTGTAATGAAGAAATATCTTTTTAATAAATCAAGAAACCAAGCAAATTTCAATTTTTAAACCGATAAACAGATTTTAAAATGATTAAGTTAATCAAAATTCTGTAGAAGTTGCTTAAAATGTCTTATAAACACCGGTCTTTAATTGTTTATTATTTTTGATTGATCAACAATAATGAGCAGATCTAAATATTAACCAAGGAGAAATAAACATGGAAATGGATTTAAAAGATCACGAGATTACGGCTGATATTCTTAAAGCACTGGGACACCCCGTGCGACTTTGTATCACAAAAGGTCTGATTGCAAAGGGGCGATGTAACGTTTCTTACATGGAGGAGTGTCTGGAAGTTTCTCAATCAGGGGTTTCACAACATCTGTCAAAATTAAAAAATGCTGGCATTGTTAAGGGATTTCGGACGGGAAATGAAATTTATTATGAAGTCATCAGTAAACCAGCAAAAAATATCATTCAAGCCTTATATGGAGAAGAATGATGAGCTACCGGGATCAAACAAATGCGCAGGCTGTTGCAGAATGGGAATATCTGTAACAGCCTGTTTACATTGCTTAACGAAAGCTTTATTTTATCATTAACTGGATTTTCAATCTTTATTTGCTTTGTAAAAGTTGTGAATTTATGATAAAATACAAGTGGAAGGAAGTGAGTAAAATGCCAAAGTATTGTCCTAGATGTACATACATTTTGAGATTTGACGATACCGAATGCAGGTTTTGTGGCATGGTAATAACAGCGGGAATCGTTGTTAATATGAAGATCGCTGATGAATTCCGTGAAGGGGAAATGCCCAAAAGCAGAGCTTTTCCCAGAGAATTTTTAGATGGTGGCCGGGAAATGAGGCCAGCCAGAGAAACAAGACGTCTGACAGCAAATGATGAAGTATTGACAGGTGAAATGGTCGATGACGAAATTATCGGTGATAAGTTATTCAGCAGTGAAATGGAAAAAGGCTTTGAAGTTGAAAGTTTATCAAAGGGTCTCTTGGATCAGGGTCGAGAAATGTATCCAACCGTAGAAAAGCGAATGCTGACAACAGATGATGAGTTTTTTGCTGAAGAAATGGTTGGCGATGAAATCATCGCAGATGGATTTCTAGCTTTAAAAAACAGACCCTATAATCTTCCGAAATCGATGCGGCCGTAGATTTGTGGATGACTAAATGAAGACCGATCAAAATAGCTTAGTATGAGAAGTACCTCGTAATTTATTATCTGAGATCCAAATTATTTATAGTAATTTGGAGTTAGTTTCAGATAATCAGATACCAGGTACTTTTTTAATCGATTAAATGACAAAAGCATCAAAAGTCGTTTGACAAAACAATCATAACGTACTATAATTTAATAAATAAATTACTAATTAGGAGTTATTCTTAATCATGAAAAATAAACAAATTCAATTATTTACAGATATGATCCGCAGTGTCGGCTTAAAGGCCACCCCACAACGAATCAGTGTTTTGAAAGTATTATCAGAAATGACATCCCATCCGAGTGCCGATATGCTGATGGATGCCCTCGAAAATCAGGGATATGTGATGTCGGTCGGAACGATTTATAATATCCTAGAAACCTTCTCTGAAAAAGGCCTGATTTTGAAACTAAAGGATAATCAGGAAGTGATGCGTTTTGACGCCAACACTAAGTTTCACGTGCATATATACAACAAGGAAAACAACGGTATTTGCGATTATTTTGACCCCGAACTAGAAATACTACTGGCTGATTATTTTAAAAATAAACTACCTGAAGATGTCTCCTTAAATCGGATGGAGCTATCTATTTTCGCCTGAACAAAATTATCGAACGATCCTAAGTCTGCCAGAAAATTTACAACTTTTAACAGCGCTAAAGTCTGATGCCTCGGTGTCAGACTTTTTATTTTTTGAAAAATATCAAATAGTAAATATTTATCAGGAATCATTCTTGACAAATATTTATTGCGACTCTATAATTGAGACATGGTTTTAATAGGAATGAATCTTTTTTAGAAACTATTGAAAATAAATCAGCTGCCAATATCAAGGCATTAATTACTGGAGGGTAACAAATGAATTCAAATTTTAGCTGTCAAACCTGTGCAAGTGCGGATCAAAAACTGGAAACCTTTATTTCTAAGCTCAGTGTCGAGACATCCCATCATCGGATGGAAGGACAAAGTGTCAAATGTGGTTTCGGGCTGCAGGGAATCTGCTGCCGGCTCTGTTCTAACGGACCATGCCGAATCACCCCGGACGGACCAAAAGGGGTCTGCGGTGCCACTGCCGACACCATCGTTGCCAGAAACTTCCTGCGGGCTGTTTCCGCCGGTTCGGGCTGTTATATTCATATCGTCGAAAACACGGCGCTGATGCTCAAGAAGACCGCAGCCAGCAAAGGGGTATTAAAAGGCAAGCTGGCCTTAGCCAAACTGGCAGAAATCTTTGCAGTGGAGGAAGCGGATGAACATGTTCGAGCCGAAAAAATTGCCGATATGGTGTTAGCCGATTTATATAAGCCGGACTATGTAAAAATGGAACTGGTTGAGAAAATGGCCTATAAACCGCGTTTTGATCGTTGGAAAGAATTAGGGATACTGCCAGGGGGCGCAAAATCTGAAGTCTTTGCCGGGGTGGTTAAAACCTCCACCAATCTTAATTCTGATCCTGTCGATATGTATCTCAATTGTTTAAAGTTAGGGATTTCCACCGGTCTGTATGGTTTAACACTAACCAATCTCTTAAACGACGTGATGCTGGGCGAACCATCGATCCGTTTGGCACCAGTCGGTTTACGGGTTATCGATAGCGACTACATCAATATTATGATCACCGGTCATCAGCATTCCATCTTTGCCTACTTACAGGATCGGCTGATTCAGGATGATGTGATCAAAAAAGCAGCAGCGGTTGGAGCCAAGGGCTTCAAACTGGTTGGATGTACCTGTGTTGGCCAGGACCTGCAATTGCGTGGCCAACATTATCAAGAGGTCTTCAACGGTCATGCCGGTAACAACTTTACCAGCGAGGCGATTCTGGCCACTGGCGCCATTGATGCGGTGTTGTCAGAGTTTAACTGTACCTTGCCGGGGATTGAACCGATCTGTGAAGAACTTAAAATCAAACAGATCTGTCTGGATGATGTTTCTAAGAAAGCCAATGCTGAAATGATGCCATTTGTTTTTGAAGAAAAAGAGAGCCAGAGCAATGACATCATCGATGCGGTGATTGCCGCCTATCAGGCCAGACGGGGAGTGGTTGCCCTGAATATCGATGGCGATCATGGTAACGACGATACCTTAACCGGTGTCAGTGAGGGTTCCCTCAAATCATTCCTGGGCGGCACCTGGAAACCTCTGATTGATCTGATCGTTGCAGGCGAAATCAAGGGGATTGCCGGGGTTGTCGGTTGTTCGAGCTTAACGGCTGGCGGCCATGATGTACTAACGGTTAATCTGGTCAAAGAATTAATTGCCAAAGATATTCTGGTCTTATCGGCTGGTTGTTCTTCTGGGGGCTTGGAAAATGTCGGTTTAATGTCACCATCAGCGGCATCGCAGGCTGGACCAAAATTGCGTGCCGTCTGTGAAAGCCTGGGGATACCACCGGTCTTAAACTTTGGCCCCTGTCTGGCCATTGGCCGTCTGGAACTGGTTGCGACCGAACTGGCTGAAGCCATCGGGGTCGATTTGCCACAATTGCCGCTGGTTTTATCAGCACCACAATGGCTGGAAGAACAGGCGCTGGCTGATGGCGCCTTTGGTTTAGCACTCGGACTGCCGCTCCATTTAGGATTGCCACCCTTTGTTACCGGCAGCCCCGTCGCAGTTCAGGTGTTCACTCAGGATATGCTAAATCTGACCGGCGGACAACTGATCATTGATGACAATGCCAAATCAGCAGCCGCAAGCCTGGATGCGATCATTGAAAAGAAACGTAAGGAATTAAACATCTAGGAGGTGTAATCATGAAACGAATCATCATTGATCGTGAAAAATGCGATGGCTGCCTGAATTGCAACATCGCCTGTATCAGTGCCCATCAGGAAGGCAGTAATTTTTACACCGTAGATCTGCAAGACCCTGATGCACAAGCCCGAAATTTTATTAAGTATGATCCCCAAAAAGGATACCTGCCGCTCTTCTGCCGACACTGTGACCAAGCCGAATGTGTCCTGTCTTGTATCAGCGGGGCGCTGGAAAAAGACCCCCTAACCGGCCATGTCCAGTATGACGAAAACAAATGCGCCGCCTGTTATATGTGTGTGATGAACTGCCCCTATGGGGTTTTGAAACCAGACAACAAAAGCCGCACCAAACTGATTAAATGTGATTTCTGCGATGATAAGCCGGATGATCCCAGCTGCGTCAAAGCTTGTCCTAAGAAGGCCATCGCAGTGAAAGAGGTAAGCCTATGAAAATCGTGATTATCGGAGCCAGCGCGGCCGGAATCAGCGCCGCCAAAACAATCAAAGCCTCAGAACCAGATACGGAAGTAGTCATCATCGCCAAAGAAGACCGCGTCCACTCCCGTTGTATGCTCCATAAATTTTTAGGGCATCAGCGGGATGCCCAGGGGATCAGTTTTATCGCTGATGACTTCTTTGAAAGCAGTGGGATAAGCTGGCTTAATAACACCACTGTGATTGGCCTGGATGCCCAGAACAAGACCGTGAAAACCCATGACAATCAGGATATTTCCTATGACAAGCTGTTAATTGCCTCCGGGGCGTCTTACTTTATCCCACCGATCCCGGGACTCCGGGAGTCAAAAAACGTCTATGGCTTTCGGGACTTAAAAGATGCCCAGCTACTCGATCGCGAATGCAATACCGCCAAGGATGCCGTGGTTATCGGTGCCGGCCTGGTCGGGATGGACGCTGCGGTGGCGCTGCTTGAGCGCGGTTTAAAGGTAACCGTGATTGAAATGACCGCAGCAGTGATGAGTTTGCAGCTTGACCAAAAATCGGCCGATGCCTACCAGCAACTGTTTGAAGAACACGGTGCTGCCTTTATTTTAGCGGATAAGGTCGTTTCAGTTGATGTCGATGCGGTCGGACGGGGAAGAACCATCCATCTGGCCAGCGGCAAAGCGGTTGCTGCTGATCTGATTGTTATTGCCGCCGGCGTCCGACCGGCCTTTAACTTTACCGAGGGATCGGGGATTGCGACCAACCATGCCATTTTAGTTGGGGATGACCTCAAGACCAATATCGACGATATTTATGCCGCCGGCGATGTCACCGGAATGGCCGGAATCTGGCCCAATGCCATGAAACAGGGACGGATTGCCGCAATTAACATGCTCGGCGAAAAACTTTTGTATCAAGATCGTTATGCCCTTAAGAATACCATTAATTTTTTTGGCCTGACCACCCTTTCGCTGGGAAACATCAACCCCCAACCCGAAGAAAAGTGTCAGATTTTGATCCGCGAAGACCGCAATAATTACCAAAAATTAGTCATCAAAAATGGTGTCGTTGAGGGGGTCATTTTCCAGGGCAATATCGGCGGTAGCGGCTTCTGGCAATACTTGATCAAAAATAAAATCGATCTTTCTGCTAAAAACAAAGATCTCTTTAGCCTGAGTTATGCCGACTTTTACGATCAGGATCCAGCCACCGGCGAATATCGCTACGCGGTTTAAACCTACAAACATCAAAAAACTTAAGACTCTGGCCAAGCTCTTTTCATTTTATTTCATTTAGTGTATACTACATTGAAGCAAAAATTAATAAGTAAAATTATAACAAAAATTTGGAGGAAATAATGTCAGAAACAGCAAATCCAATCGTCAAAATTGAAATGGAAAATGGCCAGACTATCGAAGTGGAACTCTATCCGGAAGTTGCCCCAATCACCGTAGAAAACTTTTTAAGCTTAGTCAATGATGGTTTCTATAACGGATTAATCTTTCATCGGGTGATCCCTGGTTTTATGATTCAAGGCGGATGCCCCCAGGGTAGTGGCATGGGTGGTCCAGGACACACCATTAAAGGCGAATTCTCAGGCAATGGTGTGGTCAATGACTTAAAGCATGTTAAAGGTGTCATTTCGATGGCGCGTTCGGGAATGCCGGATTCTGCCGGTTCACAATTTTTTATCATGGTCGATGATGCCCCATTTTTAGACGGCCAATATGCCGCCTTTGGCAAGGTGATTTCGGGAATCGAAACGGCCGATGCCATCGTAGCGGTTGACCGCGATCGATCCGACAAACCACGCCAAGATCAGGTTATTAAGAAAATTGAAGTTGTGTCCTAAATTATATTTTGAAATCATCCTGTTTTTATGATAAAATAAAATAAAAAGGATGTGAGCGCAATGGCAAAGTATTGTCCCAAATGTTATGCCGGTATCGGTGCAGATGATGCAGTTTGTGGTAATTGTGGTAATGTGTTAAAGGAAAATACCGGTGAACTAGAAGATTTCACCGCTGGTGTTTTCGACAACGAAAATCTTACTCATGAGGTTTCTGAAAACGAGATTCCTGAAGAAATCGCCAATGATGAAGTCTTATCCCATGAAATTGTCGAGGATGAAATCATTGCTGATGGCATTGTCGAGGAAGAAATGCGGGTCCCGGAAACCGTCACAAGGACGATCCCCGAACCGGCGCAGACCTCATCAGATTATCAGGTTCCGCCGCGGTCGCAGGCATCGCCGCTGTCTCAGGACACCGAAAATGGCGAAGTTCCGATGACCCTGGGTGACTGGATGTTGACCCTGTTACTGCTGTACCTGCCAATTGTCAATATTGTCATGCTGATTATTTGGAGTGTTGATTCCAAAACCAGCACCACCAAAAAACACTTTGCCTGGGCGACATTAATCTTTATGGCAATCGGCATCGTGCTGTCGATCATATTCTCCGGCATTGTCATGGCCATTGTTGCGTCGATGATGCAATCCATGTATTATTATTAAAATCACTAAATCATACCTGTAAAACAAAAAGAACCGTCACGTGACGGTTCTTTTTAATTTCTGATTATATAGGGTTAGCGTGTAAAAATAATTTCGACCGACTTTTCGTCCAATTTGTTGAATGAAAACATGGCTTAAGTTGAGTTTTAACACCGCTAGCAAATATTAATGAATCAATAATCAACCGGATCTTCGACACAGCTGATAATGGCGTTTTTAAAGGCCTCGCAAGCGGTTCGACAATTGGATTGGGTACCAGTCAGGATCGCCCCACTCAGATTTGAGTTGGTCGGCGGGCCAAAGAATTTTACCACTTCAACATCAGCAACTGTTAAGGCCTCATCAATCCCGACAACCCCTTCAAGGGCGGGAGCAAAGAGGAAGGCAATCGATGATCCAATTGGCAGACCATAGGTTTTCGAAAAATATTTGCCGATTTTAGGAACCAGCTGGGCATAAATCAGCTTGCTGTCATCATCATTAACACTGTAGATACTGGCTTTATTTTCAGCATAGTCGCGGATATAGCGTAAGCCGCTTTCAACATCAGAAACAGTCGGTCCGGTAATAACCCCAAAAACCTGGCCGTCATTGAGTCCGGCGCCGGCGCCGTAAAGGGTTTTAATGTAGACAACGTCGACGTTTGAAGCTTTGGTCGCTTCATCGGCAGCACAGTAGCCGACGCCGTCGTATTGGGTGGTAAAAATCCCGATATCAATACAGCCCTCCGGCAACTCAAACTCTTCTAACATGATGTCTTCAACAGCGGTTAACATTTTACTATAAACAAGTTCGCATTTAATTCTATCTCCAGTCATGGCATCATCTCCTTTTCTGAATTTCACAAATTTCTACTGATGACTCATAATATCATTAATTTATTCCCGGGTAAATAAAAAAAAAGCAGCACTACGGGTAGTTATCTGCTTTTTAGCTATTTCTTTTGGGGGTAATCAAACTTATTCAGTCAGGCTTTCAATCGCACCATACTTACGAAAGCGTTGATAACGGTTTTGAGTCAACTGATCAGTGTCCAGCGCCTGGTTTTTTTGAAAGCCTTTATACAGACCGATTTTTAGTTCGCGATAGACATTCTTAAAATCGCGATGATTTTCAGAAATAATCTTATCGATGACCTCGAGTTCCAGCAAATCCTGGGCAGTCAGTTTCAGGCACCGTGCGGCTTCTTTTGTTTTGGAGGCATCTTTCCAGAGAATACTGGCGCAGCCCTCGGGCGAGATTACCGAGTAAATGGCGTTTTCCAGCATCCAGACCTCGTCAGCCACACCTAAAGCCAGAGCACCGCCACTACCGCCTTCGCCAATCACCACCGACAAAATCGGTACCTTTAGGCTCATCATTTCCATCAGATTTTTAGCAATCGCCTGACCCTGACCGCGTTCTTCGGCACCGATGCCGCAAAATGCGCCAGAGGTATCAATCAGACAGACAATCGGGCGGTTGAATTTTTCAGCCAGTTTCATCTGTCGTAGGGCTTTGCGGTAACCTTCTGGGTGGGAAGAACCGAAGTTTCGCTTAATTCGGGTCTTGGTATTTTTGCCGCGTTCCTGGGCAATAATTGTAACAGGCATATCGATTAACATCCCGAGGCCGGTAATCATCGCCGGATCATCACCGAAACTGCGGTCGCCGTGGACTTCAATAAAATCGGTAAAGAGATTGTCAATAAAGTCCTGCCCCGTCGGACGGTTCTTTTTTCGTGCTAGTGCAACCCGTTTATAAGCTTCCATTTTGATCACCGCCTTGGGGAATTTGATGCAGGGTTAATAGCTGCTTGATCGTTTCTTTTTGGATGCTGCGGGGGACAATCGCATCGACAAAGCCTTTTTCCAGTAAAAATTCAGCCCGCTGGAAGCCTTTTGGGAGACGCTGACGAATGGTTTGTTCAATCACCCGGGGACCGGCAAAGGCAATCAGGGCTTCCGGTTCAGCCAGAATAATATCACCTTCCATGGCAAAACTGGCGGTGACACCGCCGGTAGTCGGATCGGTCAGTACCGCAAGGTAAAATAAACCGGCATCACTGTGGCGTTTAACCGCCCCGCTGGTTTTTGCCATTTGCATCAGCGCCAGCATTCCTTCTTGCATCCGGGCACCGCCAGAAACAGTATAGCCAATCACTGGCAGACCATGCTTAAGGGCATATTCAAAGATCAGGGTGATCTTTTCACCGACCACCTGACCCATACTCCCCATCATAAAGGTCGCTTCCATTACGAAGAGCGCTACCTGATGATCGCCTATTTTTGCAGTTCCAATGATGACCCCTTCATTTTCGTGACTAAAGAGGGTGGCTTGTTCGAGCTTCTCATCGTATCCAGGAAATTCCAGTCGATTGGTTGAGCAGAGGTCATGGTGCTGCTCGACAAAGCTGTCTGGATCAACAATCATATTGAGCCGCTGTCTGGCATTGATCCGAAAATGGTGACCGCATTTGGGACAGACGTGGAAGTTGTTTTCTAAATCGGAAGAAAAGCTCAATTGCTTGCAGGAGGGACAGCTCCGGCACAGTTCTGAGGGAATCGCCGGATCGGTTTTCCTTTTAGTACGGTGCTGGGCTTCCAGTTCATTTTTGGGCTTTTTAAATAGACCTTTATTTAGCATTTAAAACCTCCCTTTCTATTCAGTCGTGGGTTTGCTGAATTCATTTTCGATAAAATCTGTAAAATAGTCGCCCTTTATAAATAGGGGATGACTAAGAATATCAAGTTGTACCTGGCTGGTGTGGTCAATGCCTTCAATCACCAGTTCGCATAAGGCGGCCTTCATCTTGCGGATCGTCAGCTCCCGGGTTTTAGAATGGACGATCAGCTTGCCAACCATCGAATCGTAATAGGGGGGGATTGAGTAGCCTTGATAAAGTAGCGTATCAAAGCGAACCCAGGGGCCGCCGGGAACATGCAAAAAGCTGATTGTTCCACAGTTTGGCCTAAAATCAAGGAGCGGATTTTCGGCATTGATCCGGCATTCAATGGCATGGCCTTGAATATGAACATCTTCCTGAGCAAAGGTCAGGGGCAGGCCAGCGGCAATCCGGATCTGCCATTTGACAATATCGATCCCGGTGACCATTTCCGTAATCGGGTGTTCGACCTGCAGCCGGGTGTTCATTTCCATAAAATAAAAATGACCCTGAGAATCCATTAAAAACTCAATCGTGCCGGCATTTTCATAGCCAATCGTCAGCGCTGCCTGGCGGGAAACCGCCATCATAGCCTCGCGAATTTCCGGAGTCAGCGATGGTGACGGGCTTTCTTCGAGCAGTTTCTGATTTTTTCGTTGGATCGAGCATTCCCGCTCACCCAGGGCAACAACGTGCTGGTGGGCATCGCAAAGCAATTGAATTTCGATATGTTTGACCCGGCTTAAAAACTTTTCCAGATAAACGCCATCGTCATTAAAAGCATTTTGAGCTTCTTGCCTGGCCAGTGAATATTCATTTAAAAAATCTTCAGATCGCTCGACCAGCCGGATCCCCTTGCCACCACCACCAGACCGGGCTTTAACGAGTAGGGGATAGCCGATTTGATCGGCTTTTTGATGGGCCTGAGCGGGATCGTTTAAAATATCGCTGCCGGGAACAATTGGCACTCCAGCAGCCGCCATGGTGGCACGAGCCTGGTCTTTATCACCCATTTTCTGGATGATTTCCCAAGACGGACCGATAAAAGCAATGCCGCACTGGCTACAGAGGCGGGCAAACTTGGGGTTCTCGGAAAGCAGGCCATAGCCAGGATGAATGGCTTGGGCTCCAGTTAAGACGGCAGCCGATAAGATCGCTGAAATATTCAGATAGGAGTCAGAGACAGCTGCCGGTCCAATACAAATACTTTCATCGGCCAGACTCACATGGAGGCTGTCTTGATCAGCAGTGGAAAAGACGGCAACGGTGGCAACGCCCATTTCTTTGCAGGCACGAATAATCCGCAGGGCAATCTCGCCGCGGTTGGCGATCAGTATTTTAGAAAACACGGCTTTCCTCCTTACTCAATCAGGGCAAAAGAGAATTCTCCGACCACTGCGACCTTGCCATTGACCGAGCCGGAACCGCTGGCAAAATAAAAAGGCGGTTTTGACTTGCTTATGCTGCAAGTGATTTCAATGGTATCGCCAGCTAGTACCTTTTCTTTAAATTTTACCTTGTTTAGACCAGTAAAGTAGGGGGTCTTATTGGTACCGTCTAAATCAGCCAGTAAGACGCAAGAGGTCTGCGCCATAATTTCACACAGAATAACCCCGGGCACCACCGGATTACCGGGAAAATGGCCTTGCAAAAAAAACTCATCCCCGGTTACGGTGTAGCGGCCGATGGCCGTCGTGTCATCTATTTTCTCAGCCTCATCAATTAGCAGCATCGGCTCCCGGTGAGGCAGTATCTTTTTTAATTCATCACGTTTCATTTAATTTCCTTCTGAATTTTAGAAAAATTCTCTTTAGTAAATTTCCAGACCGTTAACACGCTTTAGCCGTACCGACCAATTGTTAATCTGTTGTTCGCTGCGCTATGCGAAATCCGCTACGCTCCTTTCGCATGAGTCGCGAGCAGTCGCCAACTACAAGCCAGCTTGTGATTGGCTCGTTGCTTTCGCGAAGGATCGAACAGGTTTACCAACCTGTTCGCCCCGATGCGTAGGGTCTGACCCCTTGGTCACAACATGATGTAACAATTGTCGGTACTGAGTTAGCAAAGATGTAGAAGTTAGTCTTCGACAATGCGATAGAGCACCTGGCCAAATTCAACAACCTGGCCGTTACCGACGCAGACTTCCATAATTGTGCCAGGGCTTTCGGCGGTAATTTCGTTCATCAGTTTCATCGCTTCAATGATACACAGGGTATCACCTTCGGAAAAGCTCTGACCCTTGCTGACATAGGCTGGTTTACCTGGCTGACTACTTTGGTAAAAGACCCCCACCATCGGCGATTTTATTTCTTTCCAATGGGCATCAGGGAGGATCTCAAGCGCTTGTGCTTCAACTGATTGGGCTTTATGGGGAAGCGACTCCGTTGCCACCATTTGGGGTTGACTATAAGTTATCTCATGAGCCTGTGTCGAGCCGATTTCGCGTTTCATTTCAATCTTCAGGTTGCCCTGATCAAGCGCCAGACTAGTCAGTTTTTCGGCAGACATGATTTTTGCCAGTGCCTGGATGGTTTCGATATTTAATTCCATATTTTATTCTCCTACATATCTAACAAAGGCCAGACAACCATTATGACCACCAAATCCAAGCGAGATGGACAGGGCAATATCACTCTGAACCGCCCGTTTTTGATTGGGGACATAATCGAGATCGCAATCCGGATCCGCTTCCTGATAACCAATAGTCGGCGGGATCATGCCATCTTTTAAGGTCATCACCGCGGCAATCGCTTCGATCGCACCGGCCGCGCCTAACATATGGCCAGTCATTGATTTAGTCGAGCTGACCAGGGTTCGGTTGATATGATCTCCTAGCGCATTTTTAATAGCAATGGTTTCGGCTTTATCGTTAAGTGGGGTGCTGGTGCCGTGGGCGTTTACATAAATCTGCGCATCTTCAAATGCCACGCCTGAACTGACCGCTTCTGCCATTGCCAGACTGATGGCCCGGGTGGCGCCGAGTGCTTCGGGATGGGGAGCGGTAATATGATAGGCATCACAGGTATCGCCATAGCCGATAATTTCACCGTAAATGTTGGCGCCCCGCTTTAGGGCTAATTCCAGGTCTTCCAGCACCAGCGCTCCAGCGCCCTCACTCATCACAAAACCACTGCGGTTTTTGTCAAAGGGAATTGACGCCCGGGTCGGATCGTTGACCGTTGTCAGTGCCGTTAAATTGGTAAAACCAGCCACTGACAGCGGTGAAATACTGGCTTCGGTGCCGCCGGCAATAATGGCGTCAGCATAGCCGTGCTTAATATTGCGGTAAGCTTCGCCAATCGAGTGGGTGCCGGTGGCACAGGCGGTGATAATCGGTAAACAGGGCCCCTGGGCATTATAGCGAATCGCAACGGTTCCAGCCGCAATATTTGAAATCATCATCGGGATAAAAAAAGGCGAAATCCGGCTGGGGCCTTTTTCATCCATTTTGTGACATTCATCGATAAAGGTATGAATCCCGCCAATGCCGGAACCCATGTAAACACCCAGTCGGGTGGGATCGACATGGGCCTGAACACCACTGTCTTCCATGGCCTGAACCGCCGCGCCAATCGCATATTGGGTAAACATGTCGGTTTTGCGGATTTCATTTTTCTTAATATAGTCAAGGGGTTCAAAATCATGAACCTCACCTGCAATTTTCACTTTTAAGTCGCTGGTATCGAATTTTTTGATAAAATCGATCCCGCATTTTCCGTTTTTGAGGTTTTCCCATAGGCCTTCTACCGTACTACCCACCGGAGAAACGGCTCCGCATCCTGTTATAACAACTCGTCGATTCATTGATTACTCCTAAATATAGAGACCGCCATCTACTTTAATGACTTCTCCTGTAATATAGCCTGATAAATCGCTACTTAAATAAACGCAGAGATTGGCAATGTCGTCAGCCTGTCCCAAACGTTTTAAGGGAATTTGTTTGAGGATTTCTTCCTTAATTTC
>JAHIQT010000024.1 GCA_018903255.1 Bacillota bacterium
AGATCGAGATCGCCTTTTAACTGAAGCTTTTTCTGAGCCACTCTGATTTTCTCAATAGCCGCATCAACCTGAACCTGGGTTTTATCTCCAGTCATCAGGTTGCTATCGACAACCTTTTGATAAGTCGCCCAAGAGGCGGTGGTATATTCATCGGCATCAACCGACTGCAGAAGTTCCCGGTAAGCTGATAAATCAGCGCCCTTGATCAGTTTTTTCTGGGCTGCTTCAATATTCTGAATGGCCAGATTAACAGCTTCCTGACCATCGGTGGGGATCATCACATTGGCTGCCACCACCTTCTGATAAGCTACCCATGACGCTGAGGTGTAGTCTTCCCGAACCACAGCATCTAGTGCCATTTCATAGTATGCCATATCAGCTGCTGGCACCAGGCTTTTCTGAGCCTTGAGGATATTTACAACCGCCGCATCGACTACATCCTGATTGCTGGTAGGATTAACGATGATCGTAGCGATTTCCTTTTGATAGGCATTCCATGATACGGTGGTATAATCATTTTTATCGACTGCATCCCGAGCGGCCTGATAATACTTCAAATCGGCCTTTTTTATTAATTGTTTCTGGGCTACTTCAATATTTTTGATGGCCGCTTCAATATCAGTTTGAGTATTGTCTTCATCAACATAGTTATCGTCAACAATGGTCTGATAGATAGACCAGGTGGATTCAATATAGTCTTCTTCTTTAACTGTTTTTAGAAGCGCATTGTAAGCCGTAAAATCAAATTTCCGAACCATTTTTTTCTGGGCCAGCTTGATCCGTCTAACGGCTGCATCGACTTCAACCTGAGAGTTGGCTTCGGTCATTACATTAGATGCCAATGTTCTCTGATAGACTTCCCATGAGGGTACTGAATAATCTTCTTCCCTTACCGATGCTAACGCATCATGATAACCAGTGAGATTAAGCTTATTCTGTAATTGCCTTTGTGCTTCCAGAATATTCAAGGTTGCCTTGTTTATTTCTGACTGACTATTATCCTGATCAACCACATTTTCTTCAACCACCAGTTGATAGTCTGCCCAGGAGCTTGGTGTATAGTCGGCCTCATTGACAGCCTGAAGTGCAGCAATATAGCCGGACATGGTTTTTCCTTTGATCAGATTCCCTTGAGCTGCAATAATGTTTCGAGTTGCTTGTTTGATTTCGGTTACGGTATTGTCAGAATCTACCACATTTTCTTCCACCACGTCCTGATAGTCGGACCAGGAAGCCTTGGTATAGTCGTATTCATTGACCGCTGCCAAAGCTGAATAGTACGCAAGCATGTTTTCATCAACTTGGACGACTTTAATCCGGATTCCTTCCAGTCTCAAGCCTTGTCCTGATGTTCCCGCTGTCTCACCACTTTTAAACCAAGTAGAATCATCATCTTCATCTCTCAGCCAGCCCCGATTTTGAACTTGTACGTTATACTTGATGGTATAACCGGTCAAGTTATTCAAAACCAGTCGAATGCTTTCCAGACGTAATCCCTGGTTTTCTGTTCCGGCCATGTTTCCCATTGGAAAAGGGCCCATGTCGCCTCTGTTTTGAACATGGACATAGGTTTGGATATTGGCGGTAACCGGTACAGAACCAACCAGTTCCACCCGCAGACCTTCTAGTCGTTTTCCTTCACCCATTGTACCAGACAAGGCACCGTTACTAATCCAATTGCTTTCCCATCCTTTATCTTGGATATGAGTCTTATACTGAACGCCGACATTGGCTGAGGTATCAATCTGTTCATTTGCGGCATAAACGCCCGATGAACAAACCATCGATATCAGCAATGCCGTCGAAATTATCGGGACACCTACTTTTTTCATTGATTTTCCTCCGTTTCCCTGTTGTTAAACCATCTTTAGCGCTTGTCCGTTCAACAAACATTGCTATTTTAAATTTTACACGTTTTCAGAATCATTTGCAACACTTTCACATCACCAATTTTTTACTCATTTTCCTGTTATCTCGTCTAGTTGTCTACTATGTTAATCGACAAAAGGCTGCTGATCTTTAAGCATTTCGGGACAAATATCTCAAAAATAATAGCCAAAATAAGCTGATTGTTGGCTACAAATCGATTGTTCATTAGCCATCCCCATCTTGCAGCTCCGTTTTAATAAAACCAAACCCTTCCATAACAGCTTCATCCTCACGAACGGTCTAGATTATCACTGTTAGATGATTCAAGCATTAGTATTCTAAGATTAACCGACACTACCATCGTGGCAATAGTTGCTGTCCCTAATTCAGACGAAACCCTAAAAACCATCGTTCCCTGATCGCCATCCTGAACTGCCTGGCCAGTATAGCCATTGCCGTAACTGTTTGCCCAAATCCCCTGCGCATCATCAGTTACCACAAATGATAAATGCCCCAAAATGGTATCGGTGCCAATTTCATAAAAGCCGCTACCGTTTCGATCCAGATAGAGATTGCCCGCCTGCTCCGGATTGCTGCTGCCTTCGTCAATCCGGACGGCCAGGGTTGAATCCCGGGATAAGGTCACGCCCTTGACCAGATCATCCCGATAGGAGGGAATAATATTTAAGACATCCCGATAGTTGATCGTTTTCGGATAATTGATCAGTCCGGGATCCTGCCACTGAATCCCGGTGATCTCAATATTATTCTTTTTAACTGTGATCTGACGCTTCTCGATTAAATTGCCATTGGCATCAAAAACTGCCATATCAGTAGTGCCAGCGGCTACTGCCGTGATGATAAAATGCTTCGGGGCTCCCGGTTTCAGGGTCACCGATCCACTGGCATTTTCCTCCGGTTCCCCGCCTTCCAGATTGATGATCTGGCCATTGAACAGTATCCGATAGCCGGACAAAGAGGCGACATCACCATTGTAGATACCCTCAGTGGTGTATTGGCCGATTTTAAAGGTGATCGTGTCGCTGCTGTCCCGATCATAATCGATGGTGTCTGCTTTAATCTCCGAACTGTCATCATATTCAAGCTTTCTGATAAAGGCATTATTGACCACCGTGGTGTTAATATTAAAACTTCCCAATACCACATCGTCCGGATTTCTAAAAATTGCCACCCCGGTTTGACCCCCGGTAGTTGCGCCAGTCAGATTAAGCTTGCATTCACCATTGAGATTTAACGGCTCGAGACTGGTATCAATAAAGATCGGTTGGCTGCTAAAGCCGGTTATGCCCGTTGGTAAATAGACCCGGATCGCTACCGTTTCGGCATTGCCCACAAATGGATCGCCATATTGATCATAAACCCGTAGCAGCATGGTATTTCCAGCACCACCGATGACATAGGTCATCGCCAGCTGATCCGGCGTTACGGCCATCGGAACGCGCTGCTCATCCCCTACCGTCATTCTGAAAGTCTTTGAAACCGGCCCCACCGTCAATGTGATGTCAGCTGACCCGGTTCCCACGGCTTTAATAGTTTTATGATGCGCATCAATCGCTATCACCCCGCTATCAGAAGAAGACAATTGATAACCAGTCTGGTTCCTGATTTCTTCGATTGTCTCCCCAAAGCTTACGAGTAGTAAGGCAACTCTGGCATACTCCCCCACCACCAGGGTATCATTATTCAGCTTGAGAAAATCAACGGTGCCATCGAGATTTGTTTTCCTGAGTCGATATTCATTGATTGCCGTGGCGTTGTTATCAAGATCTCTGATTTTTATTTCCGCTGGAGCCGACGAAATCGAACCCGATCCCTTGGATAAGATCACCTGCACCGTCAAGTCGGCATCAGCTGGAAAGCCACCACCATTTAACCGGCCATCTGAATTAGGATCACTTCCAAATAGCTGTTGACTAACATCGTTACCGCCTTCATCCCAACCATAAAAGCGCAGACCGTAACCGGATAATTGCAGGTAGTCAGTTGTCGTTTCGACACCATTGACCAGCAGAACCAGCTTCTGATTGGTCCAGTCATCATCATAGACAGTGCTGACGATTTCGACGGTTTGGGCGACAATGGTATAATTCACCGTAAAGAGCCAGCTTTTATCAGCCGTTTTGACCGTCACTTTTACATCCAGTTCCGGCGGCAGATCGGTTCCCACTGTGATAATGGCAGTGGTGCCATCCCCGGAAACGGTGATCGCTGCCACGGTGTTGCCCGGTAGGGTTATGTCTTCCTTAATAAGACTGCCCAGATTTTCCCCGATCAGTTTAATGTTTTTTTGTCCCACCGCCGCTGCCGATTCAATCACTGGCATCCTCACCAGAGCCGACTGGGCTGCGACTATAGCGCTAACCGCTTGATCAACCCGGGTCTGCAGATCATCGGCGGTTACCACATTGGCAGCGACTACCTGCTGATAGATGGCCCAGCTTGACGGTGTATAATCGCTTTGGTTAACCGCTTTTAATGACGCTTGATAGGCAGACAGATCCGCCTGGTTTTTGATAATTCTGATTTCAATCGCTTCCAAACGCAGACTTTGACCCTCGGTCCCCGCCGCTGCCCCATCTTTTGCCCAGGTGGACTCCCAGCCGATATTTTGCACGTGGGTCCGGTATTCCACTGAGTAATTGGCCGGCAGATCGACCAGTCGCATTTCGATGGCTTCCAGGCGCAGGCTTTGGCCTTCAGTGCCGGCGGTTGCGCCATCCTTGGCCCAGGTGGTTTCCCAGCCCAGATTCTGGACGTGGGTGCGATATTCAATACCGGCTCCGGCTGGGATTTCTGCTCCGGAAAGCTTGATCTGAATACCTTCTAACCGCAGACTTCTGCCCTCGGTGCCGGCGGGACTGCCATTGCTGGCCCAGCTTTTCTCCCAGCCAATATTCTGGACATGGGTGACATAGCTTACCCCCACCCCAGCCGCTGTCGGGGCGGTCCCGATTACTAACGGATTTATTATACTACTGGCGCTTACGGTGCTATCACTCCCAACCGCGACAACATTTACGGCGAAAAGGGTTAACAACAGCAAGAGGATTGTTAAAGTCTTTACGACGCTTTTTTTCAAAACGATACCTCCTGATATAAATCATTTATTGATTATAATTTAGTTTACAATGATTGATATTTTAGTATAGTACCCTTTAATTTGTAGAAAGGTGAAATCGTTTTAATCTGGATTTAAGAAAAGCTCCCGCTAAGCTAACAGAGTGTTAGCTTAGCGGGAGCTGAGTCGATTGGATTTTGTTGTTTAGTTGTAAATGCCCAGATAGGTGATATTTGTACCGCCGTTTTTTGGATCCGTGAATGGTGAGTTGATTGATTTGACTACGGCACCACCACCTTTTAAGGTTGTTCCCGTACCCGTGTAAGTTGGGGTTATGATTGTATCAAAACCGGATTCGTTATTAAAACCATAGGGGCCGCTGTCTGCTTTTAGGAGCATGGCTGCCCGGAAGTTGGTCATGAATTGGGCAAAGGTGAGGTTTGGATCGATCTTGTCTTTTATGACATTCTCCACCGCTACATAGTTTTCAGCGGGGTCTTCGATGATTGATTTGTAAGATAAAACACCTTCTCCATCACCCGCTGCCTGATCGATTTGGGTTCTCAGGTATTGGGAAAAGAGGTAGGAAAGTGAATAATTTGCCACAATATCACTATTCGCTGTATTCCAATCGATCAAAGAACGACCATCCCTAATTGCTGTATTATTATTGACATAAGTTATTCTATCAGTTTGACTGCCATAAATCATGTCTTCAGCAGCCAATGATAGAGCCTCATTGAGCCAATTATCCATGACTACCGTATCATGCTCAACATTATAGGTTTGGTTAAAATTTACTAAATGCTGGAACTCATGAGCCAACGTTGGATACGCCCCCGAGACTATGGGGTTGTTTTTATCAGATCCCATAGTTGGATATGTATCAATGTAAATAACTCAACTTTCCCAGCTCTAAAATTCGGCTGAGACTTTACAACAACACACTCTGTAGCTTCTAAAAAACAGAAGTTGACAGAAAAATGCACCTGACATCTGATATAATGAAAATGCAAACTAACAAAAATCAGACAGGAAAGGTGCATACCACTATGATAAACCAAAACAACCCATCTGAACAGACAAAAATTGCATTTTTAAAAGCTTTTAAGGCATTGAAACTGGCGGGTCTACTCAGAGATTCCGGGATCCGCAAAGCACAGGGGATAAAAGTTGCTCAAGTTTTCGAATTGCTCTTACTCCTTGCGTTTCAGGGAAAAAATCTGTATCGCTATCTGGATTCAAAATATCAGGAAACAGCGGCATCCAAAAATACTTACTATCGTTTTTTGAATACCTCAACTTACAACTGGCGGCGGTTTCTGACATCACTGTCAGCTAAAGTCATTACGTCATTCAGCCGGTTGACTCGTCCGGATCGCGTCAAGGCTTTTGTTCTGGATGATTCGGTTATCAGCCGGAACCGGAGCAAGCATGTGGAATTGCTGGCCAATCTCTATGACCACGCCGACCATCGCTTCATCAAAGGTTTTACCATGCTGGCGCTTGGCTGGACCGATGGTTATAGTTTTGTGCCAACCGATTTTGCGATGATGTCATCCGCCAGCAAACAAAATCGGCTACAGGAAGTTTCAGAATCAATTGACAAACGCACCAGTGGTTACAAACGCCGAAGCGAAGCCATGAAAAAGAAAACCGATGTCGCTGTTCAAATGATCAAAAATGCTCTAAAGCAAGGTATTCAGGCAGATTATGTTTTAATGGATACCTGGTTTACCCACGAACCGATGATTCGCGCTATTCTGGATGAGGGGCTGGATGTGATTGGGATGGTTAAGCAGTTGAAACAACGTTATCACTACAAAGAAGGTTTTTATAGCCTTTCGGAGTTGCGAAAAATCTTACCGAAACATACGCCCGGAAACCAGTTTGGATCCATCATTGTAAAAACGAAAAACGGGATCCCGGTTAAACTTGTTTTTGTTAGAAACCGTAATAAAAAAAGTGACTGGCTGACGGTACTCAGTACCGATTTATCCTTGTCTGATGAAGAAATCATCCGC